>JAJDAE010000056.1 GCA_029262035.1 Candidatus Zhuqueibacterota bacterium | reverse complement strand
GAGAACGGCACACTCTCGGTAAACGGCATCAGGTTTTGCTTGCGGTAGATTTTTAAGCGGCTAATATCGAGATTCTCTTTTAAGGTCATCCAGGCCAACTGTGGCGTAATCAGAGCTGCGGCATTGTAGATTTCATAGTCGCGCTGCAAATACTTCTGCAAGGGTGGAATCCGGGTGGAGTCCGCAAAGAACTTGAAATCGAAAGTGCCGGTCAGCAGCGGTGTATTCCAACTCACAACGCTCTCGAAGATGATTTGTCTGATAGGCTCGCTTCGCAGAAGAGCAAACGGAACCGCAGCTTCGGGCCATACAACCAGATCCGGCCTGGCCGAACCCGGCAGGGAGTCAGTCATCGCGACATATCTAAACATATCCATGGCGGTGGTTGAATCATGCGATGTCGCCTGCGGTGGATTGTTCGCCTGCACCAGGCTGACTTTGACTTCCCCATGCAGTTTTGCGGGCAAGGTCGCTTGGGTGTAGGCGTTGTAGAGCAGCGGCGGAATAAACATTGTGGCAATTATCACGGCGCAGCGTTTCGTCAGAAAGGATACTGCGTATTTCTCTTGCCAGTTCTTTGGTGCATTCTTTTTTTTCCGGGAGAGCCTGGAAACAATGCTCTGCCAGTCGTCCGCAGTTAGCGCAATCAGCACATTGAGCAGAATCAGCCAGAAAGAAATGGCATTATAGCCGAACACGTCGATATATTGAATCAACCCAGTGAGTGGCGCCTGGGTGAGATATAGCGCCATGAGCGGCAATGAAAGCTTGGATTGTAGAAAAAACCATTCCCACACCGGCCACAGCAGCGGCAACACCCAAAGCGCCTTACGCCAGCCGAGTCGGCGCTGAAAGAAAGTGAGCATGAAAAATGGGACTGCCAAATGCAACGCGCCAACCAGAATGAGCATGGCGCCGCCCAGAAAGTAAGCCGGTATGAACGAATACATAGTAATCAGCAGGAAGGAAAAGCAGGTGAGATACCCGGCCAGCATGTAACGAACAGAACGTTCGGTGGCTCTCAAGGCTAACAGAACCGGAACCAATGCTATCCACGCCAAGGGCGAGAGATGAATGCTGCCGATTCTACTTAGGGACAGTCCCAGAAGAATGCCGCTTGTCAGACTATAGATGAGTGTCTTTTTCATGAATCAATGAATTAGTTTTATTTTTTCCCGGCAGCAATTTCGTTAAATTAAGCCCGACAAACAACTACCTCAATGGGTAGTTGTTGTGTGAACGAGAACTCCCGGGCACGGTCTTTCTGAGTGCGAACCCTCAAATGTGGCGCTTGCGGCAGAAAATGATGCGCGAAGAATCTCCCGGGTGAGAGATTCTTCACACGGCGCGGCGATCTTGAAAAGCAACATGTGAGATTTTGTGTTCAGAATGACGAGGAATTTTTGGTTTTCGGTCAAGTACTAGTTGGCACGTTTTAACAGTCCGGTCAGGGCATACCAAGCTTGTTTACTGAGGCGGCATAGCTCTGAGGCAGTTTGATACTGCATTCGCTTGGCGTCAGGTAAGTATTTATTTTAATTTTATGAAAATTGTATTATTTTGGTTTTTAAGATCATTCGGAGCTTTAGTTTTCTTTACTATGTTTTTTGGGAAAATTTATGCATAAAAAATATCTTGGTTACATCGTTGCGTTGGCTTTGTGGTTGCCAACCAACCTGTTGAGCCAGGCCATTGATCAAGAGCGAGGCACGCCGTTCGTTACCCACTATCCGGTTAAGGAATATGGAGGGCATCCGCAAAACTGGGCCATTGCCCAGGACAGCAAAGGACTGATGTATTTTGGCAACCAGGGTGAGGGTGTGTTGCAATTCGATGGCGTTTCCTGGCGGCAAATTCCCGTGCCAAATGGTCGGGTGCAGTCTTTGGCTATCGACGAGAACGATCGCGTTTTTATAGGTGGCTACAACCATTTCGGCTACCTGGCTCCGGATTCTGCCGGAACGTACGAATATGTTTCCCTACTCACCCTATTAGATGAATTGCAACGGGAACTGCAATATGTGATGAAAATATTCCCGACGGGAAAAGGCGTCTTTTTTCAAGCGCGAAACCGGCTCTTGTTTGTAACGGGAGACAGCGTTCAGACCTGGGAGCCAGAGACAGTTTTCAACGAATCCTTTCTAATCGATAGCAAGCTTCACGTTCAACAAATGAACATCGGCCTTATGGTGCTCAAAGACGGTGAGCTCAAGTTGGCGCCTGCCGGCGAGCAATTTGCGGATGAAGAAATAACCTCCATCCTTTCCTTTGACAACCACCGTCACATAGTGGCCACGACGAAAAGCCTATCCCTGTATGATGGTAAGCATGTCTCTCCTTTTCACACTAATGCCGACGAATTGCTCACTAACATCTTGCACGGCGCGATATTGCCAGACAGCACATTTGCCTATGCAACTTCGGCATCCGGTATCGTGGTCATTACGCGCACTGGAAAAATTCGCCGCATCATCGACAGAACATCCGGGCTCAAATCCGACACTGCCGTCTACTTGTACGTGGATCGGCACAATTCGCTGTGGGCGACTGTTGGATCAGGTATCGCCCGCATCAAATATCCCGCAGCACTCCTTTTCTACGATGGCGAGAAAACGCCGGTCGCCGATGTTATTGACGCGACCCGGCACAAGGGCGTTTTGTATGTCAGTAACTCCTCCGGGATCTTCCGGCTCCGGTCCCGAAACCTTGTAAAACATGAAAAACCAACCCGGCTGCAATATGCTGAATTTGAGCCGGTGCTGCCGGAGCCGATGGAATGCCGGAGCCTGCTATCGTTTGGGCCACACCTTTTAGCAGGCACGGCCAAAGGTATCTTTGCCATTAATGGACAACAAGTACAGCAAATAGTAAACTACAATCTAAAAACGTATGCGCTATATCGATCGAAAAGGGATAGCCACCGTGTGTTCGTCGGCACGTACAATGGCCTGGCCTCTTTCCGGCAGTCGCCTGACCAGCCCGGACTCTGGTGCAACGATGGCCTGGTTGCCGGCTTAACCGGCTTCGCAAGGTCCCTGCTCGAAGACCCGGATGGCAAGTTGTGGGTTGGGAGTGACTACAGCGGTATCCGCCGGGTGGATTTTTCAACTGGCTTCACAAACACACCATCCGTGCAGTCATTTGGTGAGGATGATGGACTGCCAACGGGCGTGGATAAGGGCGACGTCCAGGTCTTTCCGGTGGCAGGTCGGCCCTTGTTTGCAACTGATCGCGGGCTCTTCCGGTTTGATCAAACGGCCGGTAGGTTCAATCCGGAGCCAGCCTTTGGAGCAGGCCTCGCAAATAATCGACGCAAGGTATGGACTTGTGTGGAGGATAGTCGGGGTAATGTCTTTTTCGACGTAGAGCACCAGTTCAGCAGTGTGTATGCACTATCAAAATACACCCCGGAACACGGGTACCACTACACAGAGCGACCGTTTCGAACTTTGACGCATACACCATCGGACTTAATCTTTCCGGACGTAGATGGTTCGTGTTGGCTCGGAACGGATGAGGCGCTTATCAACTACGATCCGGCACTGGAACGAGATTCCACGACCGGCTTTTCGACGCTCATTCGCCGTGTCTTGGCACGAGGCGACTCGGTCGTATTTGGTGGTGCGGCGATGAGGCCTTCGAACTTGGTACCAGGGCACATGACTGAAAATGATATCAACCCTTATCCCACGTTTGGGTATGAGGGCAACTCATTCCGTTTTGAATTTGCAGCGACTTCCTACGAAAAAGTTAACTCAAATCGCTATCAGTTCTTTTTGCAGGGTATTGAAGATTCATGGTTAAAATGGAATCACGAAACACACAAGGATTATACACACCTGCCACCCGGGGACTACGTTTTTTGGGTAAGAGCACAGAATGTCTACGGAGAAGTCAGCGACCCGGTAAATTACGGGTTCATGATTCTTCCGCCGTGGTATCAAACCTGGCCGGCTTACCTGGTTTGGCTGGTTTTGTTCTTATCGAGTATTATCGCGCTGGTCAAAGTACAGGTAACGCGTGCACGGAAGATCGAGCACGCCAAGTCTGAACAGCGCGAGCAGATACGTAAGGAAATGGCTGCGGACTTCCACGACGGTGCCGGGGACAAGCTTGCCCAAATATCGTTATTCAGCAAATTCGTGCAAAGCAAAATCAAAGACGGTTCAGAGGAGACTCAAAATGCTCTGAGGTGGACCGTCGAGGCGGCGGATGCTCTGAAGCTTGAAACCCGGGATTTCATCTGGGCGTTGGACACCGGGCACGACTCGTTCTGGGATGTTGCAGATCGCATCGTGAGTCACGGCAAAGACCTGTTCCGACGCGCACAGCCACCGGTGGCCTTTGATGCGCACGGACTAAGCGCAGAACTGAAGGCGGTGCCACTTCACCTCGAGTGGAAGCGCAATCTGATTTTCATCTTCAAGGAGGGCCTGAACAATGTGTTTAAATACTCAAACGGGAGTGTAGTTGAAGTCTCTTTTAAAGTCAGCCAGGGAATTATTTACATAGAACTTAAGGATAACGGGACAGGCTTTGCAACAGATTCGGAGTTCAAGGGTCGAGGACTCAGGAACATGCGCAACCGCGCCAAAAAACTGGGTGCGGATCTAACCATTGACTCCCAACCCGGAACCGGCACGATAATTCAGTTCAAAGGCAGGTTGAACACCAGTTAGACTGCCTGATTGGGTAGTTTGTTGCGCCGTTGAGATATTGTATATTAGATGGTTGAGGAGCAGCGCAGTAAAATTTGCTATAAGGCATATTGGAGAAAATATGAGTAATGAAAGCATTTGGGTCACAATTGTTGAGGATACGGACCGCTTCCGCGAGGTCTTTGCCCTGATCATCGACGACAGGGATGGTTACCGCTGTGTCAGCCAGTACAAAGATTGTGAAAGCGCAATACAGAATATCGTGGAAGACAATCCGGACGTTATCTTGATGGATATCGAACTGGGTGACGACAAAATCACGGGCATTGAAGCCGTCGGTTTAATCAAGGCAAAACTGCCTGAAACGGAAATCGTGATGCTGACGGTACACGAAGACAACGACGCCTATATTTTCGACTCCCTCTGTGCCGGCGCCAGCGGCTACCTGACCAAGGACGTGAGTCCCGATGCACTGTTGGATGCCATCCGGCAGGCACACAAAGGCGGCGCGCCCATGAGCCTCCCCATAGCGCGACGTGTGGTGACGACTTTCCAACAATCGCCTGACAAAGCCTCCGAATTAAGCGCGCACGAAACCCGGGTTCTTTCGCTTGCCGCCGCCGACCTTGTCGAC
The DNA here is from genome assembly GCA_029262035.1 of Candidatus Zhuqueibacterota bacterium. Lineage (GTDB taxonomy): Bacteria > Zhuqueibacterota > Zhuqueibacteria > Oceanimicrobiales > Oceanimicrobiaceae > JAJDAE01. Next base: position 15,484 of record JAJDAE010000056.1, on the reverse strand, counting down.
AAAGAGATCGCGGACAAGATGGACATCTCCCGCGACACCGTACGCTATCACTTTAAGGGTATCTATCGTAAGCTTCAGGTGCACTCCAAGCATGGCGCTGTTGCCAAAGCGATGAGAAAGGGTTTGCTGTAGCACACAAGAGCGGCTGCCGGCGTCTCATTGTGTCAGTGAATAGAAAGGATTGTGCAACAGGAACTCCGAAGAGCACTTCACGCACTTTTTGAGTTGTGGGCGACGATAGTACTTTTCTTTGTTTCTATACTCAAAAAAATTTACCAAACTCTAACCTTTTCCCAATTTTTCTTTAACACTTTTTTCCCATCAGGCTATAGCATGAATTATTCATAAATGGTTGGCTTGAGTAAAGTTGAAGAAGTAACCCGCGTTGCGTGCGGGCACGGCTAAAAGCCGTGTTACTTTTCTATTATTAACGATTTCTACACTGGTAAAAATATTTTTGTAAATAATGCAGGATAGTAATACCTGGTTCAAAGAGTTCAAACCTGTTATGTTATCTGTCTCTTCCACGGCTGCTCCGAATCAGTGTTTCCCCCTTGCGACCGGATCAACGTTATTTTTCCAATTTAAAAAATTTGTAAGGTTAGCTTGAAAATCTTAAAGAAACTCACAAAACTCTAACAATTGACAAATTTTTCTCTAACACTCTCTTCTCATATTGCCGGCGTCAAATGTTTCAAAGCAACCTTTATTGACTTTGAAAAAGAGTGAACTGAAAGGAGAAGTGATGAAATTTGTTAGTATTTTTGCATTGGTGGCCTTGTCCTTTGTCGGAAATCTGTCCGCTTCGGAGGGTAAGATCAGCGGTTATATGTTTGGGGACTATTACTATGTTGCCTCCAACCATGAGAAGGACATTGAAGATCAAAATGGTTTTTGGTTCCGGAGAATTTACCTGACTTATGATCAAGGTCTGGAGGAGAATTTTTCCACACGCCTCAGGCTTGAAATGAATAGTGCGGGGGACTTTACGAGCAGGGATAAATTGGAACCGGTTGTAAAAGACGCTTATTTGAAATGGAAATATTCCGGGCACAGCTTGATATTTGGTATTCAATCCGTACCAACCTGGGGTCTTATAGAAAAAATGTGGGGCTATCGGTCTGTAGAAAAAACACCGCTCGACTTGCAGAAATTTGCTTCTTCCCGCGACTTTGGTCTGGCTGTCAAAGGGAGTCTTGATTCTCAAAAACGTGTGAACTACCACTTCATGTTCGGCAATGGCAGCGGTAATGGCTCGGAAAATAATGATGGCAAAAAAGTGATGTTCTCGCTCAGCACCAAGCTCGCCGGCAATTTTATTGTTGAGGGATATGCTGACTTTGAGGAACGCCCCGGTACTGCCAACCGCACCACTGTGCAAGGATTTGCCGGCTATCAAAGTAAAAATTTGCGGGTGGGAGCTCAATATGCACATCAAAGTCGCCAGGTTGCACCAGGCGTTGACGATCTTAAACTGCAAATCGGGTCCGTATTCGCTACAGCAAAAATCTCGGAAAAAGTTTGGGGTTTCGCAAGAGTGGATCATCTGATGGATCCAAATCCTGATGGGGCAAATATCTCATATCTTCCATTTGATGCGTCGGCGAAAGCGAACCTTTTCTTAGCCGGGCTGGATTTTCGCCCAATTCAAAACGTGCGTATTATGCCGAATATCGAGGCGGTTTTCTATGATAAAGCAGGTGGGGCGCGACCGGACACAGATTTAATACCACGCGTAACATTTTATTATATCTGGAAATAGTTCTAAACTTAAATTATTTGTTTAAAAATGGAGAAAAGCGAATGAAAACAACACTCAAAATTTTTACGATTGGACTTTTGGCCGCGAGCCTTTTCAGTGCTTGTTCCAAAAGTAACAATACCGAAAGTGAAACAAACTACATCACCGTAAAAGGTTCGGATACGATGGTGCATCTTGCCAGTAGTTGGGCAGAGTCGTACATGAGCAAACATCCCGATACCGATATTTCTGTAACCGGTGGTGGCTCGGGAACCGGTATAGCGGCATTGTTGAACGGCACGACGGATATCTGCATTGCATCCAGAAGCATTAAAGATAAAGAAGTGAAACTGGCTGAGGAAAAGGGAATTCAGCCAACCGAAATCGTCACTTCACGTGATGGAATTGCTGTTGTGGTCAATCCTGGAAATCCGGTTGATGTTCTCACTATTGAGCAGATCGGTAAAATATATATTGGCGCTTATACAAACTGGAACCAGCTTGGCGGTCCGGACAACAAAATAGTGGTTTTGTCTCGTGAATCCAGTTCCGGAACCTATGTGTTTTTTCAAAAGCGAGTGATGAACTCCAGGGATTATACTGAAGATGCACTGCTGATGCCGTCAACATCGGCTATAATTCAGTCAGTTTCTCAAGACAAATGGGCCGTGGGTTATGTTGGATTAGGATACGCATTTGGGGCGAAGGATAAAGTGAAAATGCTTCAGGTTAAAGAATCTGCAGACGCGGCCGCAATCATCCCGTCGGTGGCTACGGTGCAGTCCGGTGAATATGCCATTGCACGTCCCCTGCATTTTTATATCAGTGGAACGCCATCCGGCACAGTGAAATCCATGGTTGATTTTGTCCTTTCAGAGGAAGGTCAAAAAATCGTTCTTGAAACCGGCTACGTCCCCGTTAACTAATTCTATGAATACCTGGAAAGAAAAAGCTATCAAAATCCTGCTTGTGGGCGGAGCGTCCACCAGTATTTTGGTTGTCTTTCTGATTTTCCTTTTCCTTGGGAAAGAAGCATTGCCTTTTATTTCGGAGCCGGGATTGGGCACTCTTTTGGAGTCACGGTGGGTGCCTGTTTCTTTTCAACGTGAGATATTTGGCATTCTCCCGCTCATTACAGGATCTGTGGTAGTAACACTATTTGCGACAGTTTTGCTGATTCCTTTTGGCGTGTTAGGTGCGATTTATATCGCTGAAATTGCAACACCTGGGGAGAGGGGTTTTCTGAAACCGTTTATTGAAATTTTAGCTGGAATTCCTTCGGTTGTGATCGGATTCTTTGGGTTGATTATTTTGAGTCCTATCATCAAGACAATGTTCAATTTGAATACGGGGTTGACTGCGCTAACCGGTGCTGTTTTGCTGGCGTTGATGGCAATTCCGACGGTGATTTCTATTTCTGAAGATGCTATCCGAAGCGTGCCAAAATCTTATAAAGAGGCATCGTTAGCGCTAGGCGCAGGCCAATTGCAGACTATTTTTCGGATCGTGGTGCCCGCAGCGCTGCCGGGAATTATTGCAGCTATAATGTTGGGTATGGGGCGCGTTATTGGAGAAACCATGGCCGTGCTGATGGTTACGGGAAATGCCGCAAAAATTACTTTCGACCCGGTAGATTCTGTTCGGACTATGACGGCGACAATTGCTGCAGAAATGGGTGAGGTTGCATTTGGCAGCAAGCACTATCAAGCGCTGTTTTGGGTGGGTATCGTTTTGCTAGCGGTAACATTTTGTTTAAATGTGATTGCGCAAAAAGTATTAAAAAAGTACCAGATGAGATGAAAAAAAGTAAAATCGAAAAACTCGTGTTCTGGGTTATTCGAGCCGCCACTTATTCTGTGGTTGCCATTGTAGGATATATTTTGGTTGACATCATCATAAAAGGCTTACCAACCTTAAGTTGGGAGTTTATCACTGGTTTTCCGAGACGAAGCGGTGCCGAAGGGGGCATTTTGCCTGCAATTATTGGAACAATCTACCTGGTTAGCGGCGCGATAATTGTCGCATTGCCCTTGGGGATGGCGAGCGCGATTTACCTTGCGGAATATGCAAGCCATGGGCGATTCACGCAGGTGGTCCGATTAGCGATTATCACGTTGGCCGGTGTGCCATCCATTGTATTCGGCCTGTTTGGCTTGGGTCTGTTTGTGTTGTTTTTTGGATTCGGAGCATCGATTCTATCCGGAAGTTTAACATTGGCGTTTATGATTTTGCCTACAATTATCATCTCCAGCGAAGAGGCTTTGTTGGCGGTGCCGCAGTCCCTTCGTGAGGGCAGCCTGGCCCTGGGTGCAACTCAATGGCAGACCATTTACAAGAATGTTTTGCCATTTGCTTTGCCCGGCATGTTTACAGGCTCCATTCTGGGGGTGGGCAGAGCAGCCGGAGAAACAGCACCGATTCTATTAACGGTAGCAGCATTTTATTTGCCCAGACTCCCCAAGTCAATATTTGATCAGGTGATGGCTCTGCCCTACCATTTATATGTTTTGGCAACACAACACCCGGAAGCAACAAAAGTCCTGCCAATGCAATATGGTACGGCACTAGTGTTGTTGCTGCTGGTGTTGATATTTAATTTTGCAACCATAATTTTAAGAAACAGATTCAGGAAAAAGATTCAATGGTGAAAACGAATAAGCGCAAAATATCTGTCGAAAATCTGGATTTTTATTACGGCGAAACACAAGCACTTTTTGATGTTTCAATTCAGATACCTGACAAGCAGGTGACTGCTCTCATCGGGCCATCCGGCTGTGGCAAGTCAACATTTCTGCGTATGTTCAATCGGATGAATGATATTATTGACGGCACCAGACATACGGGTAGGGCGAAAATTGACGGCATTGATATTTATAAAAATGACACAAATGTTGTTGAGTTGCGAAAAAAAGTGGGAATGGTATTTCAAAAATCGAATCCCTTCCCAAAGTCTATTTATGAAAATGTGGCTTACGGACCCAAGATACATGGCATAAAAGATTCTGCGAAATTGGATGAATTGGTAGAAAAAAGTTTAATTGGGTCGGCGTTGTGGGATGAGGTGAAGGATCGTCTTCACAAAAACGCGCTTGCACTTTCCGGTGGGCAGCAGCAACGGCTCTGTATTGCCCGTGCATTGGCTGTTGAGCCTCAAATTTTATTGATGGATGAGCCCGCATCGGCATTGGATCCGAAATCGACCGCGAGAATTGAAGACTTGATTGGTGAATTACGCAAGGATTATACCATCGTTATCGTGACGCATAACATGCAGCAAGCGGCGCGCGTATCTGATAAAACAGCGTTTTTCTATGAAGGGCGTTTGGTTGAATTCGGGGGGACACAAAATGTTTTCACCAACCCTGAAAATCAACAAACCGAGGATTATGTCACAGGAAGATTCGGGTAAAAAAGGAGTTTCAAATGGCACAACACTTACAACGTGAAATTGAGAGATTGAAAAAATCCATTTTATCGGTGGGAACATTAGTAGAAGAAAGCCTTCGGAAAAGTGTGCGGGCTTTTTCGGAACGAAACCTCGATATGGCACAAGAGGTAATCGACCATGATGACGTTATTGATCAGTTGGAAGTTGAGGTTGAGGAGGAGTGTTTGAAAATATTGGTGCTGCACCAACCTGTTGCAATTGATCTACGTTTTATTGTTTCGGTATTAAAAATCAACAACGATCTTGAAAGGATTGCAGACCTGGCAAGCAATCTGGCAGAGCGCGCAAAGTTTTTGTCAACAAAGGCGCCGACGGATGTACCGGAAACCATTCCACAAATGGCTGAGCTTGTCCAAAAAATGCTCAAAAATAGCCTGGACGCTTTAATCTCGATGGATGTCCCCTTGGCCGAAAAAGTCTGTGAAGACGATGATGAGATTGATGAACTACACAGTAAGATTTATCCCCTTGTACAGGCCAGCATTGAATCGCAACCCGGTACTACCGCAGAATGGCTTCAATTGATAGCAGTCTCGCGCTACCTTGAACGGGCTGCGGATCATACCACCAATATTGCTGAAGATGTTATTTACATGGTGGAGGGTGAAATTAAAAGACATAAAATTAGTACCTGAAGTAAATCTGATTTCTGGCTTTTAATTTAAAACTACATTTTCTGCTGGTTAATATTTCAAAATCCGGTTTGGTTCGCGCCCGAAGCCGATCACTTTCAGGTGATCCGCGTAAACTTCAACAACGGCATAAGCGGTCTCATTTTTTGTCTCCACCAAGCCTTGTAAGTTAACATAATGCACGCTGTTTTTTTCACCGTAATTACCACGGTGATCATGGCCATTAAAGTAAGCAACCACACCATCATGTTTTTCCAGAATCTGCTGCACTTCTTCGTCGTTCCAGAGAGAGTGCGTGCCGCGCGGATAAATCACGAAATGACCAAAGACCAGTATTCTCTCGCCTTTTCGTGACGCGTCTGCGAGGGTTGCCTGCAGCCAGGATTTCTGAGTTTCACCCAGAGCACCGTTCCATTTTTTCGCATTAACAGTGCCTTGTTTTTGCATATCTTTGTACATTTTGCGGGCAAACAAGTCGGCCTCACTGCCTTTGGGATTGCGTTTGGCGTGAATGTCTGTGCCGTCGATAACAATCATGCGCCAGCCTTTCACACTAAAATCATAGTACGGTGCAGACATGCCCAATTTGGCTAAGACATCGCCCTTTTGACTGCTCTTAACGTAAAATTCATGATTGCCCAAAGCATGGTACTTGGGCATGGTAAGTTTTTCCCAAATAGGTAAAACCACATCATAGCTTTCAAAGTCTTTATCTATAAAATCGCCAAGATGAATGGTGAAATCCAAATTTTCTGAATTTAACTTCTGCACGCAATCCTCAAATTTCCCCGGCGACTGACGATAAAACCGGGTCTTGTGCGGCTCACAATCACAATACTGCACATCTGCAACAGCGCCAAATTTAAAAAGTGGTGGCGAGGTTGCTACCGTTTGTTGTTGATCTTGTTTCTTATCGCACCCGAATAAAACCATAACGGCGAAAGCCATTAAAAGTACGCTAACCTTTTTCATCATCTTGTTTCCTTATTTAGAAAATTTTATAATTTGAATTTTCGTATTTTAATTCGATACGACCTTTTTCAATGAAAACTGAAATATCGGCTTCATATAACTGATATCTGCTTTCTTTTAATTCAAAACAAATATGATTGCCTTTTTGCATTGAGGGGGGCACAGTTTGTAAAATTGCGAAGAATAAAGGTTGAAATGTCAGGTAAATGCGCGGACAATTTAACGCTAAAATTCCTCAATTATATGCCGAACTCTATTACTAAAAATAAATATTGAAACGCTTGAAAAAGCAATTAATATTATTATATTAAGTGCTTATTGCAGGGATAGCGGAATATTCAATCTAAACAAGGAGCCAATTTAAATGACGACTAAATTTGAAGTGCAAGGTGGCAGAGATTACCGGGCTTTTATCGAAGGCAAACTTCTTGAAGAACGGACCATTTTGCTTTATGGCGGCATTGACCAGGACGTGGCGCAGAAAATAACCGAAAAACTGATGTTCTTGTCTTCACTCTCGAAAAAAGATGACATTAAACTTTATATAAATTCCCAGGGTGGTCATGTTGAGTCGGGCGATACTATTTTTGATATGATTCGGTTTTGCGGTGCGTCGGTAAAAGTAATTGGCACCGGCTGGGTCGCCAGCGCAGGCGCCTTGATTTATTGCTCTGCCCCGGTTGAAAACCGTCTGTCTTTGCCCAATACCCGTTATATGATTCACCAACCTTTGGGTGGTGCAAGTGGCAGCGCAACCGATATTTCTATTGAGGCCGGCGAAATTGTAAAAATGCGCCACCGCCTAAACGTGACTATTGCCAAAGCTTGCGGCCAAAAAGTGGAGAGAGTTGCAAAAGACTCCGACCGCAATTATTGGATGGGTAATGATGAGGCCAAAAAATATGGTTTGGTTGGCAGAGTTATCAATTCCCGGGATGAGATTTAGGTTTCAGCTGTCATTCCGGTCGCCCATTTTTTGCGTACCGGAATCCCCCTGACATTTTCCTCTGCGAGATTCCGGGATTCGAAAAGAGCGTCGAACCCGGAATGACGAATTATGGTTTCAACTTCTTTTAAGGCCGCCTAAACTCGCGGTCTTTTTTTTAGAATAACAGAGACCCAATTCACCCTTGACAATTATCCCTTCAATCCTTACATTTTCGCCGTTCAATTCATATTAAACCTGATCGCTAAATTTCACTAAAATCAAATACCGTTTGCTCTTCCCCAAAAGCGTTGACTATATTTAGAATTTTGATTATTCACCAAAACATAAGGTAAAATCCCATGCAGGAAATATTAGAAAACACCTATTTTAACAACTCGCTGTGGCAGTACCTGCTGTTTATGGGCAGCATTGTTGTCGCCGTAATTATGGCTCGTATTATTTATTATATTTTCAAAACCAAGCTGCGCAAGTTGGCTGACAAATCAAATACAAAGTTTGATAACCACCTGATTGATATTATCGAAGAGCCCATTGCGCTATTCACTGTTGCAATTGGCATATGGGGCGGCGCTAAGTTTCTCACCCTTAATGCGGCGGCGGAGAAGCTTTTTGGTAATATTGTACTTGTTCTGTATGCCATTACTGTAACCTGGCTCATCATCAGGTTGATCGACATGTTACTTACGGTTTACGTAGAGCCAATTGTTGGCGAGTCTAATAGCAAGCTCGACGATCAGATTCTGCCTATTTTAAAGAAATCTGCCAAAGCGATTGTTCTTATTCTTGCTGTAATTATTGTGTTTTCAAATTTAGGGTATGATGTTATTTCTATTTTGGCCGGCCTGGGGGTTGGCGGTTTGGCTTTGGCTTTAGCGGCACAGGATGCCGTGAAACACGTTATCGGCGGCATTACGATTTTTTGGGATAAACCATTCCAGATTGGGGATTGGGTGGAGGTTGGTGGCCAAAGCGGTTCAGTCGCGGAGGTTGGATTACGCAGCACACGTCTCAAAACGGTAGGCGGAACTACGGTTGTTTTACCAAACAGCGATGTGGCCGATTCCATGCTGGAGAACTTTTCAACCCGTACTGCACGCCGCATGGTTCTAGCCATTGGCTTAACCTACGAAACCACAGCCGCTCAAATGGATGAGGCCATTAAAGTAGTGGAAGAGACCATCAAGGCCGTTGAGGGTACAAACCACGATGATATTATGATCCGCTTCGTCAACTTTGGCGCATTTTCACTCGATTTGGAAATCGTGTATTGGATCACAGATATGGGTAATTGGAAACCAATTATTCACCAGGTTAACATGGGGATTAAGCGTAATCTCGATGCAGCTAAAATTGATATGGCTTTCCCGACAGAAACACATTATGTTATTAATCAGAAATAATTTCAATAACAAACTCGCTGTTGTCCGTTTTATGCCTGCTTATTGCCCGCTGAGTTTTTATTTAACATAGGGTTGTTGTGATTATGAAATTTTTATTCTTGTTGCTGACTGTTTTACTATGTTTCGGTGCTGCTCATTCTCAAATTCCACGTGGCGTTGTGAAAGAAAGTTTAACCATTGAAAGCAAAATTTTAAAAAAAGACGTGAATTATACAATATATTTGCCTTCAGATTATGAAACATCCAACCGGCGCTACCCGGTGGTCTACCTCCTGCATGGCTATGGAGATAGCGATGTCGGTTGGGTTCAATATGGCGAGGCAAGTTTATTTGCCGATGAAGCTATTGCCAAGCGGATTATTCCACCAATGATTTTGGTTATGCCCGATGCAGGTGTAAGCTGGTTTATCAATAATTATAATAATTCAGTTCGCTATGAGGATTTCTTCTTTGAAGAGTTTATCCCTTTTATTGAGTCAAACTACAGGATTCGCACCAAAAAACGGTTTCGGGGAATTGCGGGTCTTTCCATGGGCGGTTACGGCGCGATTCTCTACTCTATAAAACATCCGGAAATGTTCTCCGCTTGTGCTGCGTTCAGCGCCGCAATCTGGACACCCGAAGAATACAAAAATATGCCTGATAAACGGTGGAAGCATTGGCAGAGTGTTTTATATGGAAAAAATCTTACTGGTTCTGATCGAGTTACGCCACACCTTTTGTCGAACAATCCCATAGAATTGATCCAAAATAGTGATCTTAAAGGAATAAAAACCGTAAGAATGTATATTGATTGTGGAGATGATGATTTTCTATATAAGGGAAATTCAACATTTCATATCGCGCTGCGGGATTTAGGAGTACCCCATGAATACCGGGTTAGAGATGGCAGGCATTCATGGACTTATTGGCGCAGTGTATTGCCGGAGGGTTTAAAGTTCATTGGTGATAGTTTTCGCCTGAAATAGACGTAGTTTACAACGACCACATCGAAAAGGAGAAGTTATGCAAAAGCTGTTTGGATTTCTGCTCATATTTATCTTGTTGGGAGCCATTTCAGTGCCGTTAAGCACTGCACAGGATAATGCTGGGGAGTCTTCGGGGAAAGAGGAAAAGGCTGGCCAAAAAGAGAATAAAGATAAGCAAGAGGATGAAGGTGACAAGAAGAAAAAAGAAACCTATATCAAGGATAAAGTAAAAGACTTCGAAACATCTTCGGGGCTGTTCATTTTATATCAAAACCCTAAAGACGGTGAAACTTACCTTGAAATAAAAAAAGAGCAGTTGGGCAAAGAGTATATTTATTTTAGCCACGTTCAGGAAGGTGTAGTCGGTGCGTTTCACTTTCGAGGACAATACCGGGGCAGTAAAATTTTCACCATCAAAAAGCATTTTAATAAGCTCGAATTTATCGCTGAAAATACATCCTACTATTTTGATGAAGAAAGTGCCTTGAGCCGGGCCAAAGATGCAAATATCAGCCATGCTGTTTTGGCAAGCGAAAAAATCGAAGCCAATGATTCTCTGGAAACCGCATACCTCATCAAAGCCGACGCGCTATTTCTTTCTGAAGATGTCGCCCCGGTTAAACCGGTTTACCCGAAAAAATATAAGGGTTACAAGCTCGGAAAACTCAGCAAAGATAAAACCAAATATGTTGGTATCAAAAACTATCCGGAAAACACAGATGTAGTTGTGGAGTATGTCTACGAAAACAAGAGTCCGGATAAATCTGCCGGCGCTGGCGCAACAGATTCACGGTTCGTCAGCACCCGGGTTCAACATAGCTGGATCGCGGTGCCGAATAATGATTACGTGCCGCGTGCTGACGATCCGCGTGTGGGTTATTTTATGCGTCAGATTACAGACTTAACATCATACTCCGCCACACCCTACAAAGATGTTATCAATCGCTGGCACCTGAAGAAAAAGAATCCCGGCGCGAAATTATCCGAGCCGGTTACGCCTATTGTTTGGTGGATGGAAAATACGACACCGAAGGAAATTCGTGGTACGATTAAGAAAGCCGTTTTGGGCTGGAACAAAGCCTTTGAAAAAGCGGGCTTTAAAAACGCCATCCAGGTAAAAGTACAACCCGATGATGCCGACTGGGATGCAGGCGATATTCGCTATAATGTTTTGAGATGGACATCATCACCAAGAGCGCGTTTTGGCGGCTATGGCCCCAGCTTTGTTAATCCGCGCACTGGCCAAATTCTAGGCGCTGATATTATGTTGGAATTTGTTTTTTTAACCAACCGTGTGAACTACAATAACATTTTTTCATCCGCTGCGCTTGATGTAGAATCACCGGAATTTTTTGGAGATGAATCCCGGTATTGTATGCTGCAAAACCATTTGCAAATGTCAAACATGTTTGGTTTAATGACAGCTGCTATTCTGGGCTCGGATGACATCACAAAAAAGCAGTTGGTCAAGGAATCTATTTATTACCTGATGCTGCATGAAGTCGGTCATACATTCGGCTTGAATCACAATATGAGAGCCAGCCAAATGCTTTCTCCGAAACAAGTTACTAATAAAGGCCTAACCAAAAAGAAGGGTCTGACCGGCTCGGTTATGGATTATCCGGCCATCAATGTAACTGGCGATAAAAGAAAACAGGGTCAGTTTTATACCACTCATACGGGGCCTTACGATTTGTGGGCAATTGAATATGGCTATTCTCCTGCTGAAAAAAGCTCAAAGAAAGAAGCTAAACGTTTAAGCCGGATACTTGCGCGATCTACCGAACCCGATCTGGCTTTTGGTAATGATGCCGATGATATGCGGTCAGCCGGGAAGGCTCTCGACCCACGTGTAAATATTTATGATATGTCGAGCGACGCAATTACTTACGCAGTTGAGCGCATAGAGCTTTCAAAAAAAGTTACCGGGGAAATGTTAAAAAAATTCAGAAAAGAGAATCAATCTTACCAGGAATTGCGCAATGCTTATTTCATTTCAACCAGGGAACACGCGCTTTCTCTGGGCGTAATTTCACGCTACATTGGTGGCGTTTATGTCGATCGGGCATTTGAGGGACAATCGGGCGCGACCAAGCCTTTTCGGCCTGTGCCTGTAGCGGAACAAAAGCGTGCGATGGAGGCGTTGGCAAAACATGCTTTTGCACCTGATGCTTTTGATTTGCCAAGCGATTTGTTCAATTACCTCCAATCTCAACGCAGGGGATTTAACCACAGGCGCAATCCGGAAGACCCGAAAATTCACGAGCGTGTTTTGAATATGCAAACCAGAGTTCTTGACCATTTGTTACATAAAAATGTGATGGCACGTATTACCAACACCAATCTTTACGGCAACGGTTACAGTTTAGCTCAGGTAATGGATGATTTGACGGACAGCATTTTTAACACTGACTTGAATACTTCTGTAAATGATTTTCGAAAAAATTTGCAGACTGAATACATTAAAAATCTGGTAAAAATTATGGGCGAAGAAGGCAAATCCAGCCACGATAACATTTCGCAAACGTTGGCTTATTTTCATTTAAAAGAAATCAGCAAAAAGTTGAGCATTGCGAACTCACCGGATCGCGGCACCGAAGCACACCGCACCTATTTGGTCGATATGATCAAGGCACGGTTTGAAGTGATGTAAATTAAACTCCGATTTTCAAATCAATGCTTACAATTTAAAAATCAAAGTTTGGTCGTAAGTTTAAGCCACTTTAATTTTTGGACGAACCTAATATTGCATTTAAACAAGGACGAAGAATGTTAAATAAGTTTATAGTTGCAAATTTCTTGCTCTTTACATTTTGTGTTGCGCAACTTTGGAGTATGGATAGCAACAAAATTTTTAGTACAAAATTAGATAACGGCCTCGAAATTATCGTTATCGAAAATGCGACGGTACCTCTGGCCACTATAGAAATCGATGTCAGAAATGGCGCGTTTACCGAGCCGCCGGAATATGACGGCCTCTCCCACCTTTTTGAGCATATGTTTTTTAAAGCAAATGCTTCCATTCCCAACCAGGAGAGATTTCTGGAACGTACCCGCGAGCTCGGAATTAATTTTAATGCTACCACCAGCGAAGAGCGTGTTAATTTTTCTTTCACCGTGCTGAAAGACAGCTTAGAAGCGAGTTTGAAATTTATGAAGGCCGCCATTACTTCACCGCTTTTTCTCGAAGAAGAGCTGGTTAATGAGCGCCCCGTGGTGATTGATGAATTTGACCGAAATGAATCAAATCCCACTTTTCATCTGATTCAGGCAGTAAATAAAAAGCTCTGGTACAAATACTTCAGTAGAAAAAATACAATTGGCGATCGCGATATTATTCTCACCGCTGATGGCGATAAAATGCGCACCATCCAAAGAAAATACTATATTCCCAATAATTCTGCGCTGCTCGTGGCCGGTGATGTAAACCACACAGAAGTTTTTGCACTGGCTAAGGAGTACTTTAGCGATTGGGAAAAAGGCAAGCAACCATTTCCTGATGATCCTTATGATGAGGATGCCATCCCATATCATCCTTCATTAGAGAAAATTGAAACGGTAATTGTGGAGCAGGATGTTAATGCAGTTACAATCATGCTGAGCTGGCAAGGGCCAAGTGTTTCAATTCACCCGTATCAAACCTATGCCGCCGATGTATTTAGCTTTATCATGAATCAGAATTCCAAATTTCCGCGAGTGCTTTCCAGCAGCGGACTGTTTACCGGCGTCTCTTTTTCGTATGCTACTCTGAATCAAAAGGGGCCTATTACCATAGTTGCAACTACTACGGTGGATAAATTTCCTTATGCGAAAAGGGCTTTATTCGAGGAACTAAAATTTATAAATGATCCTGAATACTTTACAGATGACCAAATTGAATATGCAAAAACCAATCTGGAAGTTCGGTTTAAGTATCTCTGGGAAAGTCCATCCGCTTATGTTCAAACCGTTGGGTTTTGGTGGAGTGTCGCCGGTCTGGAATATTTTCAAGATTATATGGAAAACATCAAAAAAGTAGATCGGGAAGATATTAACGTGTTTATCAAAAAATATATTCAGGACAAACCGTATGTGCTGGGCATTCTGGTTTCTCCCGAAGACAGAAAAAAACTTGAGCTTTGAGAATGGAGTCTGATTTGAAAAATAGATATAGAATTAAACGTTGGTTCGGTGCGGTCACTTTGCTGCTGTTATCAGCTTTTGCCACTCATTTACCTGCAACTGATGGTCCCGGGGCAGTTGAAGAAATGGATGTTAAAGGGCTGAAAGTTATTTTTAAACCGACAACGGCCAATGAGATAATTTCTGTTCAGCTTTATCTCAAAGGCGGCATCCAAAATTTAACTGAAAAGAATCAAGGCATCGAGCAGCTTATTTTTAGCTCTTTGACTTTGATGGATCGAAAATATGCGGATTCAACCTGGAGCAAACTTTTTGGCGGGGTTGGCGCTGAGATAGGCAGCCGCACGGGTAAAGAATATACCATTGTTAGCTTACGCTGCAGCCGTACCTACTTTGACCAACTTTGGGGTGCATTTGCAGATTACGTTCTAAATTCCGGTTTTTATGATGAGCGCGTCGACATCGTAAAACAGAAATTGTTAACAGCTCTCCGCCGGGCGCCTGATCATCCGGATGGTTATATCCGAGGTCTGGCAGAAGGGCAGTTTTACGAAGGCCATCAATACCACCTTACCCCCTATGGTAATAAGGAAACCATTCCGAAAATTAAAATGCAGGACATGGCTTCTTACCTGGACGATCATCTTCAAAAGAAAAGAATGTTAATGGTTGTGGTCGGAAACCTGAACCGGGAAAGTTTGAGAAAGAAAATCGCTGATACGTTTGGCAAAATCTCCAAAGGAAAGTATAACCCGAAACTCCCGCCGCCGGTTTCGCACGATTCGTCGAGAGTAAAAGTTGTTGAACGTGATTTGCCGACCAACTACATTTTGGGTTTATTTTCTGCACCGCCATTGGATCACGAGGATTATTACCCCACCGTTATGGCCGTCAATATTTTGAAATGGCGTTTGTTCGATGAAGTCAGAACCAAGCGGAATTTATCCTATGCACCGGATGCTTTTATTGCGGGCAATTTCGCAAATTATGGTGGCGTTTATGCAACGTCAGTTGACCCGGACTCCACAGTGAAAATTATGCTTGCCGAGCTAAAAAAGTTGAAGACCGAACCGGTGAGTAAAAAAGATCTTTATGACCGCATCAATATGTATTTAACTCAATATTATTTGAATAATGAAAGCAATTCTGCCCAGGGCAACTTCCTGGCACAGTTTGAACTCTCCGGCCTGGGCTGGCAGCAAGCTGAAATGATGATTGATGAAATTCGAAAGGTTACTGCGGAAGATGTTCA
>JAJDAE010000055.1 GCA_029262035.1 Candidatus Zhuqueibacterota bacterium | reverse complement strand
TCTCTTGCCGAGTATGAGCGGTATTTCGGCGGGGCGCCGGATACCAAGTATAACTTCACAGCCCGGGATAGTGGAGCTTTTAAACTTGAAGTGGACTCCGCTAAATATAACCTTTATTATGGCATGAAATTTTTCTTTGCCAATGGCGGTGGTTCTTGCTATATCGTCTCGGTTGGCAGATATTCTGATTCCATCGCTGCAAAAGCCATTTTAGGAAACTCTGAAGGCGGGCTCAATAGTCTGGTCAAGGAGCCGGAACCAACAATGATCGTGATACCGGACGCCGTACTGCTCGACATTGATGGCTGGCAGACAGTCTCCCAAAGTATGATTCAGCATTGTGGTGAGCTACAAAATCGGATTGCGATTCTGGATGTTTACGAGGGATATAGAAAGTCTGAGTCTGCCACGAATAATTTGATAATTCCGGAAGTTAAAGAATTCCGGGATAGAATAACCAGTACCCATCTGAGTTATGGGGTCAGCTATTATCCCTGGCTCAATACCAGTATTGTCGATAAGGTAAGTTTTTTAAATATCGCCAACCCCGGTGCATTGGTTGAACCGTTGAGTGCGGAGGCCGCTAAAAATTATCCTGGTGACAAAGGCGCTCAAATACTTCCAGAAATTCAAAAACTTAATGATAGCCTCACGGTAGCTGCAGCAGATTCCCTTCACGAGATACTAATTGCCATAAGCCCCTTCTACAAAGAGATTATGTTGGAATTGAAGCGGCAAGAGAATTTACAGCCGCCCAGCGCGGGTATTGCCGGGGTTTATACTTCGGTAGATAATTCGCAAGGCGTGTGGAAGGCTCCTGCCAATGTTAGTTTGTCTTCAGTTTTATCGCCGGCAGTCAACATTAATCAGAGTGAGCAGGAAGACCTCAATGCACCGTTAGACGGGAAGGCTGTTAATGCTATTCGTACTTTTCCCGGACAAGGCACTTTGATTTGGGGGGCGCGCACACTCGATGGCAACAGTTTAGACTGGCGCTACATCAGCGTGCGCAGAACGATAATAATGTTAGAGCAATCTATCCAAAACGCAGCCAAGGCTTACGTTTTTGAGCCCAACACAGAACCTACCTGGGTCAGCGTTAGTAGTATGATTTCTAACTTCCTGACAGACCAATGGAAACAAGGTGCGCTGATGGGTTCCAAACCCGAAGATGCATTTTTCGTCAAGGTCGGACTTGGGACAACGATGACCGCACAAGATATCCTTGACGGCTATATGAGGATAGAAATTGGAGTGGCGGTTACGCGTCCTGCCGAATTTATTATTATCACTTTTGTGCAGAAAATGGTGGACAATTAACTCATTGCTAAACTAGAAACAAGGGGACAGGTTTTGTTAGGCACGAACTCTTTTGTTTCTTATTCTCAAGCTTCTTAATTCCAATTCCCATCACAATTTTTCTCAATAAAGTTGCTGTCAATCGTGTCGGCATGAACATCGGAACCAGAGATAGATGACAAGCTGTTGGAGCAACTTACATTTGCATGGCTACGGTCAGCGAAATGGACTGAAAATGGGATAAATAAAACCAATAATAGCGCCAATATGAATCGTGATTTAAGATCTGAGCGTTTTCTTGGCGCTCCTCCCAATTGATAAGAAATGCGTGATTTGATATCGGAATTCGGATGAGAAAAGGATGACAACGAGACAAAGCAATATTTTTGCTGCACGAGCAATTCGGAGATACGCACCAGATGCTTCGAATAGTTAACTGGTGAAACATTTATCGATGAAACAGCACTATCATCGCGAGCCATTTCGCGGTACTTATTAAGGCGACGATTCAGGATAAAAAACAGCGGGTTAAAAAAGTAGATAGCTTTAGCGAGAAGTTGGAAAAACCGCACCCAGTGGTCATGAGCTTTTATATGTGCTAGTTCATGCGCCAATACAATTTTTTTGCAGTCCAGCGTCCAATCATCCCAATCACGAGGTAGAATCACCCGGTATTTAAAAAAACCGAAAACTAACGGACTGTGGTTCAAATCTGATTTCAGAAATTGAATCTTGCGGCCTTCGAAGTTGGAAAGTTCCGGCTCTAATTTGATGGTCTGCAATGGCTTGAATTTTCGCCTGAGCAAGTATGTTCTTACCATCGGGGTGCCAAACATCACACTTGAAAAGACAAACCAAGCGCAAACAATCAACGACTGCAGCGATAAGGAGGTTGCCTCAGAAGCCGGCCATGGGGTAGAGCTGTTTATTGCAAGCAACAGTTCCAATTTTGCCAGCATGGCATTGTCGGGCATAAAGGCTGGTGTCCAGAGCAAGAACGGCGGCAACAGCAGTTTAGCTAGTGCAATCAGCGTGATCAGATAGAGAATTCGCGCATCGTGGTCCTTGAGCAAAGTGAGCAAAGCCAGCACACTCAATAAAAAAACTGAATGTTGCAGATTCATAACCTGCAAAATGTCCAGCAGGCGATCGCATAAAAAATTGAATGTTTCAATCATAGTTTGGCAATGTTTTTATGAAAGTGAGATATTATCCTGAACTTAATAATTGGTTGCTTTGAAGCACCGGATAACCGATGTTCAGGCTGCCTTATTTCTTTTCTCCACCCAACTCATCTTCTTTATTCTTGATGAGTTCTTTAAGTTGTTCGATATCATCTAGGGTCAGGTTATCAGATTCGACCAGATAATTGGCCAGATTTTGAAAAGAGCCATTGAACACCTTTTTTACAAAACTCTGAGTCTCCATGCGCACGGCCTCGCCGCGTTTGATTTTTGGTTTGTAGAAATTGACCAACCCGATCTTCTTTTTTGCGAGAAACCCCTTTTGTTCAAGATTGTTCATAACTGTCTGCACAGTTGTGTACGCCCTTTCGTTATTCGGATAAATTTTCTGTAGCACTTCGCGCACAGTCATACGTTTTTTGCTGTCCCAAAGCGCACGAATAATATCCCACTCACCAGGTGAAAGCCTCACTTGTTTTGGCATATTTCCTCTTTTTTTAAAGCTACTAAAGGTATAGTCTGTTTATTATTTCAGTAGTAACGTCCAATTTACAATAAAAGTTGCATGACCAGAATTTCCTGCGAGCGCATTCTTTGTCTTTATAATTGTTGAAACATTAGTTTTAGCAACATGGATTATTGGCTATTTGACTTCCACGCTCACGATTTCACGCAAACTTCTTGCATAGATTTTACCATTCGAAAAACTCACAGGTGTTGTGCATCTGCCGGAGAGAATTCGAGTGCTTTGTATTTCTTCATACGCCTCGGGTGAGGCTTTCACTATCGTGAGGACGCCATCGCCGGATAACACCAAGAGCTTGTCTTCGACCAGAATGAGAGAACCATCTCCCGGCTGTCTGGATTTCCAAAGAGCTTTGCCGCTTGGCCCGTCGACACAGGTTAAAAATGCAGAACTGTATCCATAAAAATGGCCGTTATAATAGACCGGTTCGCTAAAGTTACCTTTAAGATCGCGGCTCTGCCAAACTTCTTCTGAGCTGAGTTTACTTCCACTTTTTGATATTTTTAATAATAAACTCCTGCCGAATCCTGCTGCGAAAACATATTCTTTTTCAATAGCGATAGGTGTGGCAAAACTGGATTGGCCTAAATTTTCAGAGTGACTCCAGAGTATCTTTCCGGTCTCGGTGTCGATACCAAAGGAACTCCCCTCGGTGCGAACCAGTAATTGCTCTTTTCCGGCAAGCCAACCCAGTGAGGGGGACGAATACTGCATTGCATCCAGAAATATATTCCAATTGACTTTACCGGTTTTTTTCTCAAAGCTGACGAGTGAATGCCTGCTGCCACCAATTTGCACCAGCACAGCATTTTCAGTGACAAGCGGTGAGGAAGTGAATCCGTGTTGGGGCATACTGCCACCTTGATCTTTGAGCAAGTGGGTTGTCCAGGCCATCTTGCCTTGTGCGGCTGTAATCGCATAGAATTTGCCGTACGCGCTAACAGCATAAAGCATATTTCCAGAAACAACCGGCGTTGCCAGTGGACCGATATCTGCATTGCCGCGTGCGGGTCGGGAATCGTCAATTCTAAAACGCCAAATTTCATCACCCTTATCGGCGTCTAAGCAAATTGCATAATCGCTTTTACTATCGGTAAAGGTTGTGTAAGCGCGATCGGCGACCAGTACCACACTGGAATAGCCTCCGATTCCCAAAGACTTTTTCCATTTAATCTGTAAGTTGGAATCTGTTGTTAGAGCCAGCTTTTCTTTGGTGGCTCCGTTGTGGTTTGGACCGCGCCATTGCGGCCAATCGTTGGCCTGGGCAACAGAGAAAAAAATTAAACTCGCCAGGCAAATTCTGAATAAAGTCATGATAGGTCACCTCTTAAATTATTTGCAGAAGTTCATCGCCAAATGCTTAAAACTGCCGCTGATGAAAAAATATGGGAAGAAGCGTTTATCATATAACATATCGTAATTATCTGCTACGATAGTTGTAGTAGAATGTTGCTTGTGCTCTCAAGTATAGATAACATTGCTCCTTCGTGTTCCATTCCCAGCCCCCGGGTAGTCCGGTTAACACGGGGGGCTGGGTACTTTCTATTTATGTTTGGATTTGAAGCAGATTGAATAATTAATTCATCATTTTAGCGACAACTGCATTCGCCGGCCGTTTCATTCGAGAATTATCAAACTTTTTAGAAATTGAGGGATTTAGAATAAGATGCATTCCAAATAATTTTTCTCTGGTGTCATCAGTTGTCGTATAGCGTGAAGGTAGGGTTAAGCCATCCACTGTAACATAGTGTTCTGAAATACGAAGCATCTCCATTGGCATCTGTCTGGGATTCTCCGGCACCAGTGCTTCTGGAATTGCAGGAAAAGGTGTATTATAAGCGCTGGCTTTGAGAAGATGAGTTTCCGGATCAATGTATAATTTGAAGTAAAGATCTTTTCCTTCTGTATTTGCTCTATCCACAGTCATTTTGACGACATTGTATTCCTTCGCATCATTCGGCAACATTCCTTTTTCGACTTCGCCCAACATAACGCGGCTATCCTGGGTTAACCATGGCAAAGTTATGAACGAATAGTGGTGCCAAAGTCTCCAAACCGGCGCATTGCCACCCGGATAGTCGATACTCCAGATTTCGCGGCCATCAGATACAATAGAAGCGCCCTCCCAAGGTAGCTCGGTGTAGCCTTTTTGGCTTTTAGGCTGAATTGTGGTTTGCGCGGTCTTCCAGATATTCCACCCTTTCATTTTTCCCTGTGACATTTTTTCCATTATTGGCAGATGCATAACAAAGTCATAGCTAATTGAAGGGGCGTCTCTCCATTTTTTTATCCCGCCATGAGCCTCAATCATTCGGTTGACAACATCTTTTGTTTTTGATGATGCATATTTCGGATTACCATTCAGGGCCAAAGAAGTCCCGGGTAACGACATTCCTATGATTAATGCTCCGGCGATGCAAGCATTTACGAATTTTGTGAACATAACAGTGCTCCTTATTTTATGTGATAGCAGAATCCTTTTTAGTCCTGCATTTATAGGCGAGATACTATAGTTATAGTAGAATGTTTCAATTTTTTTTCTGAGGTTAAAATATGAAAGTGATGAAAAGAGCCTTCATAGGTAAGGTTTACGCGTTTTTGAAGCTCAAAATTTAATGCAACCTTTTTAAAAATAATCTGTCTCTAATTAAAAGAACTTCTTTCTGAAGATAGATTCATTCCATTTTTGATTGCTCAAACCGTTAAGATAAATCCCCGGAGGGTTCATGTTTAAAAATTATGTAATAACTGCGTTGCGTAATCTCCTGCGCCACAAAGAGTATTCACTCATAAATATATTCGGCCTTGCCATTGGCATGGCCAGCGTTATT
>JAJDAE010000054.1 GCA_029262035.1 Candidatus Zhuqueibacterota bacterium | reverse complement strand
GGCAATCACGCGCAACCCAAATCACAGCGTGGGGACACCAACATTGCGGGCGTTTGGATTGCAGGCGACTTGCGCCCCATGACGCAGCAAGTGGCAGTTGCCATGGGCACCGGAAATGTTGCCGCGCTCATGATTGACCAGTATCTCCGGAAACAGGATATTTTTGCTTAAACCCCACATGATGTTTTTGAAACGATTTTTTTTTACAGTCCACTGCCTTTTTTTTGTAACGGTTGTCTCTGCGCAATCTCCCCAATTTTCCCCCGGGGAATTGATCGTTAAGCTGGCGAACCCACAAAACTTATCAAAAGTGCCCCCCAAAAATACCTTTGAAACCGGCATCGCCTCAATCGATAAATTGAGTAGACAATTTGAGGTGATTTCTGTACAGGAAATCTTCAAAAATAAATCGAAAATAACTTCTAAGATTAGCGAACTTTCCGGTGTTCTCAAAATAACCTTTCCCGAACATTTTGATGTCAAGCGGCTGATAGCAGCTTATCGTGCAGACCTCAATGTTGAGTACGTGCAACCCAACCACATTTATAAACTACATTATCAGCCAAACGATTCGCTTTTCGACCAGCAAACATATTTGCCGGTTGTTATGGCCGAACAAGCTTGGGATGCACAACTCGCTTCTGAGGATATTATTGTCGGCGTCATTGATACCGGCATCGATTATAGTCATGAAGATCTGATAGATGCCATTTGGGTTAATTCAGGCGAAGATTTAAACGGAAATGGGCGTGTTGATTTTACCGATTTCAATAATTTTGATGATGATGGCAACGGCTTCATCGATGATATTCGCGGCTGGGATTTTACCGACGCACCGGCATTTCCGGACGGTGGCGATTTCCAAATGCCGGATAACGATCCATTCGATGAAAACGGTCACGGCACATCGGTGGCTGGTATTATTGGCGCTACCGGCGATAACAATAAAGGCATTGCCGGACTGGCATTTGGCTGCAAAATTATGGTTTTGCGTGCCGGTACATCACTTGGTTTTTTAGAAGAAGATGACATCGCTTCAGCGATTATTTACGCCATCGCAAACGGCGCACGAATCCTGAATATGAGCTTCGGAGATGTGGTTTCCTCCCCGCTGCTGCGCGATGTTATGGAATATGCGTACGGCCAAAATTGTGTTTTAGTGGCCTCTTCCGGAAATTCATCAACCGACATTATCCATTTTCCTTCTGGGTTTCCGCAAACTATTTCCGTGGGTGCAACTAATGATGATGACCAGCTCGCCGGTTTCTCAAATTTTGGTTCGTCCGTTGATGTGGTCGCACCGGGGGTTAATCTTTTAACCACCAGTCGAGCTAACCGTTATGAAACATTCAGCGGAACTTCAGCGTCAGCACCAATGGTTTCGGCTTTGGCCGCACTCATTCTTTCAAAATTTCCTGACCTTCCCAACGAATCCGTCAAAGGCATGATTGAATCAACCAGCGACGATCTCGGCACGCCGGGCTGGGATAATTTTTTCTCCACCGGGAGAATCAATGCGGCCCGGGCACTGGCTTCGCCATACTTTTCATTTGTTCAGATTACAGCGCCAAAACTGGATGCCGGTTTCTCAGGCAGTAATATCGAAATTTTCGGCACCGCCACCGGCACTTTTTTACAAGAATTTATTCTTGAAATCGGTCAGGGCGAAACACCCGAAACCTGGACGGAGCTTTACCGTGAAGCCAACAGGCAAATCATCGACCAGTATATTTTTACGCTTAACACAGACGATTTTCCCGATACGATCTATACGCTGAAATTGGTTGTACAAAACAAAAATGGCACTTCCGTGGAAGACAAAATTCGTATTTTTATAGACCGCTCTCCACCGGTAATTTCTAACTTTCGACAAACGCCACTGTTGGATGGTGCCCTCCCTGCCTTCTTGCTGGAGTTTGATACGGACGATGTTTGCGACGCCACTATTTTTTTACGGACGCGCAACAGCGTTGATTTTCAGAAAAAACCACTGCCATTCAGGACGAAAACCCACCGCGTTCTTTTTAATCAAAAGGACTTTAAAGGTCAGATTGAATTTTTTATTGAAGTGAAAAATGGTGCCGGACTGGCAACAGAATTATTGAAAAATGATACCTTTTTTACAGCCGATTTAAGTCAGCCACCCATCGGCGGCATCGCGGTTAATCAAATGGCTCTGACTTTGCCATCCGGATTTATGCTCAATAAAGTTGCTGATTTTGATGGCGATGGCAACATGGAAGTCATCATGAGTAAATATGATAATGATTTCAACTTCGGGCCGCTCACAATTTTTGAGGTTGTGCAAAACCAATTTGTCGAGCAAACTGCATTGGAAGACGAAGTCCTCATCCCCCGTGATTGGGGTGATGTTGACAGTGACGGTAACTTTGAGATTTTGGCCGGTCGTGGCGCCATGGGGTTTATTTTCGAGGCGGCTGAGCTAAATGAATTCCCGACGGAAATCATTTTTCAGGAAAGTGAGGATTTTTGGGCGAGCCGATTTTCAGATCTCGATCAAGATGGCAAAGGTGAGCTCGTTTTCAGAAGAGAGAATGTTTTTTCTGTGTGGGAAATTACAGCCGCCAATCAGTTTGGGTTGACCGCCACATTTCCAAATCCCACAACGGGCAGCAACCAGATCGGCGTGCCACACTCGGAAGTTGGCGACTTCGATGATGATGGTAATCTGGAAATTTTACTCGGTGACTTTGATGGGGATATTTATATTTATGAAAATTCCGGCGATGACCAGTTCCGTGCGACCTGGTCGGACAAATTACCGCTGGTTGATACTATCGATTATCTGACCCATGGCGATTACGATGGCGACGGCATCGATGAATTTGTGGCCGGGTGTCACACAGATGCCAACCTAAATATCGAAAGCGCCTTTGATAGCCGCCATTGGATTTTCAGGATTTACAAAAAGCTGTCTGATGATAAGTACAGCGCAGTCTGGCAGCAAGCGTTCTTTGGTTTTCAATCGCCCAAAGATTTCGACAGCGGCGTTACCTCCGGGGATGTAGATAATGACGGCAAGTCGGAAATTCTACTCTCAATTTTCCCGGATTTTTATATCGTTGATTTTGATGAGGCAGTTGGAGAGTACAAAATTATTTGGCACAAAGAAGGCGTGCGCAGCAACACAGCAATTGTGGGCGATTTTAACAAAAATTCAACCAACGAATTTTTCATAAATACCGGCAATGCCATCGAAAGCTTTGAATTGCAAACCAGTTTTGCCGGACCGCTCACACCCACAGCATTTAGCGTCAGACCGTTGGATTTAAATACCGTTGAAATTAGTTGGCAGTACGGCGGTAATGCCGATGCCTTCCGTATTTTTCACGGACTTAATGCCGGCAATCTGCAATTTTTTACAGAAACTAAACTACAAATTTTCCAGGATGAAAGCGTCAGCGCCAACACCGTTTACTGGTATGCCGTCACCGCTGTGGACTCTGCTTTAACGACGGCAGAAAGCTTGCCAACCTCGGCCTTAAGCGTGCGGCCCGGCCCGAAACCATTTCTGCAAAGCGCGACTTTTCTTGCTCCGGGGCAAATTCAATTGGCGTTTAGTCAAAGGATGAATGCCTCTATCGGCGACCAGACCCATTTTGAAATCTCCGGCATCGGGGCGCCGAGTTCTGCTGTCATCCACAAATCCGGCCTCGAGGTTGTTCTGACCATTCCGGAGGTTTTGGCACCGGGCGAGTATTCTATTTTAGTACGAAATGTTTTTAGTCTCGCCGGTGCGCCGGTCGACACTTTCGCCAACATGGTTACTTTTACTGTTCCTGAAAATCTCACCGCTCCCTATCTTGTATCTGCCGAACTTATCGAAGAAAACCAACTTCGACTGGAGTTCAGCGAAGCGATGGAGTCTGCTTCGGTTTCAAATATTTCGAACTATGAAATTGAGCCGAATGTTGAAATTAGCCTGGCCTCATCCGGCGCAGGTGATGCAAAAACCGTCTTCCTCGAACTTGCCTCGCAATCGCCCATTGGCCCCTTTGGCAAAGAGTATTTTATTCGTGTGAAAAATGTGAAAAGCCAGGCGGGAGTTGCCATTCAGTTTGGCCTGGGCGATACCGCCGCCCTGATTTTTACCAGCCAAAATTTGAAGCACGTTTTCGCCACACCCAATCCTTATCGCGCTGACCGTGACGATGGTTCCGTAACCATTGCCGGGTTAACTGCCGAGGCGGTCGTGCGCATCCTTGACACCTCCGGGCGTTTGTTGCGCACGCTGGTTGAAACCGATGGTAACGGCGGCATCGACTGGGATTTACGCGATGAATCAGGTGATCCTGTGTCTTCCGGTATTTATATTTTTTATGTCACTTCAACCACCCAGAAAGCTACCGGAAAGTTTGCGGTAGTGAGGTAGATTTCACTTTTTGACTATTCCGGATTTTGGGGTAAATCAGGGTATATTAACTGTGAATTTTTTACACGAACTTTTAACTAGTACGGGGGGTATGAGATGCATTGCAAGTTATTTCAAATGGCCTTCATAACTATATTAATAGCACTGGCTAATACATTAAGTGCACAAGGTATTTTTCTTGAAGAAGGACAATCCGGCGGAGGTTGGCAGTTGGGATACTTACCAGGTAAATACGCTTCCTCAGTTTCATTTGAATTTGGGGTTTCTTTTTTAGGTAGAGTTGATCTATCGGGAATACTAGGGAAAACTAACCCGAAGGAACCTGAGCAAGTTGATATTTCAAGTCGCGGCCTTTCGCTTGCTCTTCATTTAACTAAACCTAAGGAAAAGGGATTGGGAGTTGTAGTTTCGGGCGGAGCGGCCAGCCACGATATCGGTCCTGCATCGGCGGTTATTGGAGCAGGCTTTTATGGGAAGCAAACCTTAAATGCCATGACAGAACTTATACCACATTTAAGTTTTAGTAAGACATTTAATAAGGGGCCTAATGCAATAATTTTGGCTGTAGGCACAAATGTTTTGGTTACTGCAGCTAAACAAGTTAGTTTTTTTATAGGTTTAAGTGGTGTGTTAGCATTTACAGAGATAAGACATGAAAGAAACCTAAGTTTTTCAACTGGCTTTATATTTA
This sequence comes from Candidatus Zhuqueibacterota bacterium, assembly GCA_029262035.1. Classification (GTDB taxonomy): domain Bacteria; phylum Zhuqueibacterota; class Zhuqueibacteria; order Oceanimicrobiales; family Oceanimicrobiaceae; genus JAJDAE01. Next base: position 6,358 of record JAJDAE010000054.1, on the reverse strand, counting down.
GCCCGTAGAGATAAATTCATCTTAATTCACATTGTCGAGTTTAAAACCAGAGACAACTGTGACATAGTCTGATACATAAATAAATAATGAAATAGGATAAGGTAGTGCTTTCTTGGATTATATTTTGGGGTCATTTTGCTAAGCAAGAGATAACTGAGAGATTTGTAGTGGTGTATTAAGGCGACTTCCTTTTTTCCATTGAAAGGATTTTTATCAACTCAATGGGAGAATATGTTTTAACTTTTGAATACTTAAAGTCTTTCAAGTTCCGTGTAACTATGCCATGAACGCCTGCATACAGGGCTGACTGCTCAATAACCGCGTCTTCATAATCTTTAATTTTCGAAGAAAGCGCTGATTCCAGAATTATTTTATTAACATTGGCTACAGAAAATACCGTTAGCAATTGTTGAATTTTAGTTTGTGCTTCTTTCTGCCCCTTTACTTTGTTGTAAAGATAGTGGAGCGTGGTAACCGTAGTAGCGCATAAAAAACCAGTAATTTCCTCAAGTTCAACTTTTGAAAATAGTATTGTCGCCTCTTCTGAAAAAGGCTCCCGGTCTAATAACAGATCTAAGACAATATTGGTATCAAAAAGTGTTCTCATAAATACTTTTTTTCTAAATGGCGATGATAATCAGCCACATTAACATCCGAATCTTTTAAAGAACCTTTTAAAGATTTGACTATTGGGGTTATGGGAGTATCTTCATCATTCCCTCTACCCTCAAGCGACATAAAATAGTCCGCGACAATTTGTGAAACTGATTTACCTGTTTTTTGGGCAAAAGTCTTAGCTCTGAAGATTAATTTTTCATCCATTCGAAGCGTTAATTTGTTTTGCATTTTTTTTACAGCCTTATTTTTTGACGTACATCTTGCTCGTCAATGTACGTCATCGGTTCATTAATGTCAATGCATTACTGAAATTAGTGTGACTGGACAGCGGCATTGACTTGGACTTACGCGACGAATCCGGCAACTTGATGTCTTCCGGTATTTATATTTTTTATGTCACTTCAACCACCCAGAAAGCTACCGGGAAGTTTGCGGTAGTGAGGTAGATACCAGTCTTCTCCACTCCCCAAAACAAAGTCTGCTGTACAACCTTTATGTGATATTGTTGACTTTTGTTTCTTTATCTTATATGGATTTAGCCATTTAACCGGTTTTACGCTGAATTAGTATTTTGCTTTTAATCTTAAAATAACTTAGTTTTATTCTCAGTCGTTGTGATTTGGGTGGTGAGCGTGGTGTTTCCTTTGTAGCCCAAAGTTAAAATTTACTTTACTAATAAAATCAAGCTTTTGATTGTCTAACCTCAGGTAAAGGAAAGTGAAAAAATGAAAAAAAGATACTACATTTTTGTTAACATTTGCGTTGTTTTGTTAGCTGGTTTGATAATAGCTGCTCCTGAGTCAAATGAAAATGAGACTTCCTATGAGAAACTCTATTCTAAATTTTTAAGCCTGAACAAGGGTATTGTTCTTGGCACAGCCGCCGTTCAAAACTTGGAACTCAAGCGTGAAGCCGCAGTTTTCAATTTTGAGAGCGGGCAGTTTACCCTACTTGCTGCGATCAACAACCAGCCAGCAGCGCTCCTCTTCAGGGGGAATGGCACTTTTCGTTTTACGCCCCCAACCGAAATTGAATCTGAGCAAGTGGCACGCTTCTATAAAGAAGAGACTCTCAATGAAGAATTTGACACGTTATTTTTACTTTTCAACGACAGCACTTATGATGAGTTGAGTAAAAAAATAAATTTTGCTGGTGCAAGTAATGGCATGTCCCGACAAGCAAAATCAAAAATCAAAAATTGTCTAGACTATCTTCATGAGGATGAGAACAAGTATTTTAATACCAATATTATGAAGTCATTTCTTGATGGAAAAAGAGATGGGCTTTTCTATGCTCAAATGAGCAAAGGCAGAGCCAAACCGTTCTTTTTCAAAATCGACCCTTATGAAGTTGAGGAAGTTCGGTTAATGCGACGTGCAAGCTACGGCCGTCTGCACGACGTTGCGGAGGTCGTCTCGCAATTCCATCTTGAAAAAGATTATGTTGCGGGTAAGTTTCCATCCGTGGAGTTGAAATCTCATATAAAGATTCACCACTCCGAAATCGAAGCGTCAGTGAAGGATAACCTGGGTCTCGACTTTTCAGCTAAAGCTACAATAGAATTTAGTTTGCGGCAGAAGGAGCAAGCATGGATCTATTTTAGACTTTTTTGGGATTTGAAGGTGGATTCTCTTTTTTGGGAGAACGGTTTAAAGGCAACCTTTTTTCAGGGAAAAGAGAATTCCCGCATTTGGGTCGAGCTTGACAGTTCGGTAGCCACAAATGAAAAAATGAAATTGGTTTTTCATTATCACGGAGATTTATTGAAAAGAGGTGGTGATGGTCGTTTCGCAATTCGTTCTTCGAGCAATTGGTATCCAACTCACGGTTCCAGAGAACCGTCTACTTACGACTTAACCTTCCACTTTCCGTCCAAGTTTGAAGTTTTCAGTGTCGGTAAAAAAATATCTGAGGAGAAAAAGAAAAAAGTTCTAACTTCTCATTGGCAAGTAGATAAACCCATTAATTTTGCTTCATTCAACCTGGGTAATTATAAGAAGCATAGTTTTGTTGAAGAGAATACGCCACATGTAACTGTGATGGCATCCAATCAGAGTAAAAAGATTAAGGATGTCGCTGGGGACGTTATTAACAGTATGGCTTTATTTAATGAGATTTTTGGGCCTTATCCGGTTGAAAATCTCTTTGTAACCGAAACGCCCTATTATCACGGATTGGCCTTTCGCGGATTACTACATCTTTCTGCGTCTACACTCACAAGCACCGGCAGTGAGGGGTATGACGAGGTGTTTCGTGGGCATGAGGTTGCGCATCAATGGTGGGGTATTGAAGTCGATTACGAAACATACCATGACAAATGGCTTAGTGAAGGGTTATCCGACTTTGCCGGGTTGCGGTACATGCAAACGATTCTTCAGGAGAAAGATGGTACTAAAAAATATTTTAATATATTGGAGGACTGGCGAAAACAAATTCTGGAGAACCGCAAATATCTCTTTGGTAAAGGCCAGGAGGCCGGCCCTATCTGGCTTGGCTATCGTACAAGCTCAACAGAAACCGAGGGCGATTACGGGTTAATCATCTATAAAAAAGGCGCCTGGTTTTTTCATATGTTGCGAATGATGTTTCTGGATTTAAAGAACATGAACAATGAAGAGGCTTTTAACAATATGATGCGGGACTATTACAGTCGGTTCAGAGGGAAAAAGGCATCCACAAGTGATTTTCGGGAAATTGTTGAAGAGCACATAGGTATGGATATGGATTGGTTTTTTAGGCAATGGGTTTTCGAAATTGAAATTCCTAAATACAGCTTTGCATACAAAGCCGAAAAGGCTCCATCGGGTAAGTTTTTGATTAAAGCCAAAGTCAAGCAAACAAATGTGCCGGAAGCCTTTAAAATGCCAGTTATTTTTAAGATTGATTTTGGGAAGCAAGGCTCATATGCTACGCGTAAGTTTGTTACTGGCGCTGAATCCGAGATAGAACTTCTGCTCTCACCAATCAAACCCAAGAAGGTTGTTTTTAATTATCTCCAATCTGCTTTGTGTGAACAAAAGACCAAAAAGTGGAAATGAGTCACGGGTGCGTAACTGCACACGCTACTTAAAACCGATGGCAACGAAAGCATCGACTGGGACTTACACGATGAATCAGGTGCTTCTGTGTCTTCCACGTATTTAAATTTTTTATGTTATTTTAAAATAGCCAATGGGAAGTTTGTGTTGATTCGGTAGGTTTCCGGAATACTTCCATATTTCGGTTGGGTTGGACAAAGGACATGTTAAAAATGGAATAGTTTTGCTAATCAAATTGTAACGCTACTTTAAATTTTAGTGGCTTTAAGGCATCAATTATTGTTATATTTTAGTTCGATGCTACATTTCTGCTGGTTTCTCAGTTCTGAACAAAGTACCTTAAAATACATACATTCGGAGATACCTAAATTTGAATTGGATTAAAAAGCAATGGAGTTCTTTGCTTGTTTTTGTAGTTGTATTGGCGCTAATGCCGGTTTTCAGTCATTTACAAAGCGGCTTGAATAACTGGCTGATGGTGCAATCAATGACTGGTCGGTTTGAAGCGCCCATCAAAATTGTTTATTTCGATGAGCAAAGTATTGCAAGTCTTGGCGGGTGGCCTTTGCCACGCAACGTCTATGCTTTTCTTGCACAAAAGCTCCAGCAGGCCGGAGCCTCAATGGTTGCCTTTAATATTTACTGGGGTCAAAAAGAAGAGGGGGTAGATGAAAATGATATGCTTCTGGCGGAAGTATTACAGAAGTATGAAAATATATTCGGGACTTTTTATTTTGATGAGTTGACTGAGAGCAACAAAAATGAAAATGAAGTGACCCCACTTATTTTAACTTCAAAGAGACAACTCCAGGATGTTTTACCTGCTAGCGGACTTAAATCTCCGGCTGCTGAACTCCTGCAAGAGGGGCAACGGTTCGGGTTTTCTAATCTGTCTGTAAAAACCGATGGCTCTGTTGAAGATGCTATTTTGCTGTTACAGAATGGCAAACAGCTGTATTCAAGCCTCGCAAACGTTCTGGCAAATTCCTATAACCCTGACTTAGAGCTGGATTTGGCCAAGTTTAAAATCAACTACCGCCTGAGTACTCAAGATTTACCCCTCATTTCTGTGAGAGATATTTTTCGAATTGGAAGAAATAGTGAACTCGCATCGGAGCTCAAGGACAGCATTATTCTGGTTGATGTTATTTCGTCACATTTAGGCTTTGTTAAGCCAACCCCTGTTGAGCCATCAATGCCTACAGTTGCTATCCATGCACAAATTTTAGATAATCTTTTGTCGAAGAATTATTTGAAACCATTGCCTGGTCTTTTTGCCTGCGTAGCACTCCTTTGTGTATGGTTGGTGATGTTGTTTTGGGTTGGTAGAAGAGCGAAGTTCTCTGTATTACCCCTAGTTTTAATGACCAGCGTTCTCATATTTGCTACAATAATCTTGTGGCAGGTAAATTTTATTTTTCCTTTTTATGCGGGTTTAGCAGGCATCTTATTTCTCACAGGGTCTGAAATGTTTGAAATGCATAAAGACCAAAAGAACAAGTTTTCTAAAGAAGTAACGAAACGTGAGAAATTAGAGACCGATTTCAGCGCTACGGTTGAGTCCTTGGCAATTATGGAGGAAGAAAGTCAAAAAAACAGGACAAGATATCAAAAAGAAATCACCCGACTTCGACGGGAATTGACTGTTACGCCGCTATCCAAGGTTGATGATATTCCAGGAGAGTTTCCTGGAATTGTCTGTTTACCTGAAAGCCCGTTGGCACAAGTTCTTTCTGAATTATCGCGAATTGCGGGTACAAATGCGCCAGTCCTGATTTCTGGTGAGAGTGGTACAGGAAAGGAGTTGATAGCCCAGGCAATTCACCAAAAAAGTGAGAGAGCACGCCAAAAATTTATTGCCGTGAATTGCGGTGCACTTAGCGAAAGCTTGTTAGAGTCTGAGCTGTTCGGACATGAAAGAGGTGCCTTTACAGGTGCCCAGCAGGCAAAAGCAGGTTTTTTTGAACGAGCAAACAAGGGCACTATTTTTTTAGATGAAATAAGCGAAACCTCCCAGGCATTTCAAGCAAAACTTTTGAGGGTATTGCAGGAAGGGCAGTACTTTAGGGTTGGTTCAACAAAAACCCGCACCTCAGACGTTCGTGTTATCGCCGCTTCGAATCGTTATCTCGAGGAGTTGGTTGACCAGGAAAAGTTTCGTCAGGATCTTTACTTTCGACTCAATGTCCTTCCAATTCAACTGCCGCCGCTAAGAAAACGTGCCGAGGATATCCCATTGCTGCTTACGCATTTCTTTGGCGATGAAAAATACCAAATATCTTCGGAGGCCATGCTTCTTCTCAAATCATATTCATGGCCGGGTAATGTTCGTGAACTACAAAATATTTCAGAACGAATTCGAATACTTGGGGATGATGTTATCGTCAAGTCCGATTGGTTGAAACAACAAATGTCGCTGAAAATGCCCTCACAAACTCATCGGGAAATCCTTGATGATGAGATTCTGCAGATATTCAGGGAATTGAAATTCCGGAATGATTCAACCTCAAGCATCGCAAGACAGGTTGGAAATCTTCACCGTAGCACCATAACTGAATATCTAAAGGGAATGACGTTCAAATTCTTTTGTGAACAATTCTATCAATTGGAGCAGGCTGTACGATGTTTTAATCCGCACCCGGATGATGAACTTGATGCACGCGTTCGAAATAGAATGTTAAAGTATTTGCGAAATCTCCGGA
>JAJDAE010000053.1 GCA_029262035.1 Candidatus Zhuqueibacterota bacterium | reverse complement strand
GGTCGCATATGTGGTCAAAACAATACTCCACAACAATGGACTCAGTTTTCTGATTTAATAAAGGAAGGCATTCGTGGTATCAATGAAAGCATAGCACCGGCTGATAGTGTCAGAATAATGATACATATAGATCGAGGCGGAGATAACTCTGGAAGTCGAGAGTTTTTTGACCAACTTCTGGCACAAAATGTAAATTTTGATATTATTGGTTTATCGTACTACCCCTGGTGGCATGGCACGCTGAGCGACCTGAAATTTAACACAGATGATCTCGCTCGCCGCTATGGTGAAGAGATAGTTGTTGTTGAAACCTCTTATCCCTGGACATTAAATTGGAATGACAATACTCATAATAGAATAGGGCTTGAGAGTCAACTTCATCCAGGATATGCGGCAACTGTTGAAGGACAAACAAATTTCCTTAGTGATCTAATAAACCTTGTTCGGAATATACCAAACAATAAAGGAGTGGGATTATTTTATTGGGCTCCGGAGTGGATTACAGCTCCTCAGTTGGGTGCTTCCAGGGAAAATGTTACACTTTTTGATTTCACAGGAGAAGTATTAAAATCAATAGACGTTTTTGACCCAATTTTGTCAGAAGTTTCAGCTTCAGATAGAGAATCATATTCATATCAGTTATATCAAAATTACCCAAACCTTTTAATCCTGAAACGAACATTCGATATGAACTCGAACGAAATTCACACATAACTCTAAAAATCTATAATACTCTTGGTGAAAAAGTAAGAACACTGATAGATACTTTTCAAGCTGTTGGAGAATACTCAATTAATTGGGATGGTAAAGGTGATAATGGTCAGAATTTAAGCTCAGGTCTGTATATTAGTTCTTTACAATCAGACTGTCAGCAAAAGTCGAAAAAAATGTTATTACTCAAGTAGATATAAACAATACATTCTATAACACAAATCGGTCTTTTTACCGCAACCTCTCTGGTCGTCGCCAATATGATCGGTACAGGTGTTTTCACCAGCCTGGGATCAGATTCAATTTTTTGTTGTGGTTCATTTCTTTAATCGTAAATTGTATCCATTACGCGATATTCAATATTTAAATAGTTGAATTATTTTCCATCAATCATCTTATTGTTTTGAAAAGTAGTTAAGGTAAACAGTAGTAATCGGTTTATTGGATAGGTTCCAGGGAAAGCAAAAATGAATAAACAGCACACTGCGGTAAAGGCTCTGGGGGAGATTGCACTTCGAGTCAATGATCTGGATAAAATGCAGGAATTCTATGAAAATGTAATTGGTTTAGTGGTATTCAAACGGTTCTCGAAAGCAGTTTTTTTTCGTATTGCTGATGGTTATAAAGGCCATCCACAAGCCCTCGTGTTATTTGATAGGGAGGAGGAATCAGCCGGTCCCCAGATTCACAAATCAACACCGCGTGGTGTAAGCCAGGTACGTTCTACCCTTGATCACCTGGCATTTGAAATTGACTTAAAAGAGTATGAAAGTGAATACAACCGTTTAGAGCAACTCGGTCTCTCTGTGGAAAAGAAATCGTTTGAATGGGCTGGGTGGCGTTCACTATACATCAGCGATCCCGAGGGGAATACGGTTGAATTTGTTTGTTTTGATTCCGGTATCAAGACATTGGAATAAGATGCAAGTGAACGTAAATTATGGAGCGAGATGCAATTGTTGTGGCAATATGTTTTGAAATACGACTGCTAATTAGTACCCATCCGGAAATGACGACCCCGGATGGACACTAGGCAAATTCAGTCGATGCGCTTCTCGTGCGCAATTACTGATTTCCGGAGATTCAAATCTTAGTAGACTTGCAGAATTATTCGCCCGGCACACGTTTGATTTTTGCTGTTGTATCCAGTCGCCCTTGATTATTAAGTCATATAGGTTCTATTAAATTTATGCCAACCATCAAAACTCAAATCGGACTTTTTACAGCGACCTCGCTGGTCGTGGCCAACATGATCGGTACGGGAGTTTTTACCAGCCTGGGCTTTCAGGTCATGGAAATCCAATCGGAATTTTCATTGTTAATGCTCTGGGTTGTCGGAGGTATCATTGCGCTGTGCGGGGCTTTAACCTACGGTGAGTTGGGCGCCGCTCTGCCGCGTTCAGGCGGGGAATATCATTTGCTGACCAAAATTTATCACCCCGTGCTGGGGTTTTTATCAGGCTGGACTTCCGTTACAGTTGGATTCGCAGCGCCTGCGGCACTTGCAGCTATCGCGCTGTCAACCTATCTTACAGCGCTGTTCCCGGAACTGCCGGTCAAGCATCTTGCAGCCGGCATGGTTTTACTTTTTACAATTATTCACGCCAGCAGCATTAAATTCGGCAGCTACTCGCACAATTCAATTACAGTCTTAAAAGTTCTGCTCATTCTGTTTTTCATTGGCGCAGCTTATGGCATCAACAATGCCCAACCGATCAGTATTTTGCCATCATTTCGGGATTTAAATCTCATCTCAAGTCCGGGGTTTGCGGTTTCTCTTATTTATGTATCTTTCGCCTACGCAGGCTGGAATGCCGCTATTTATATCGTCGGCGAAATCAAGCAGCCGCAAAAGAATCTTCCCAAAGCGCTCTTTACCGGAACCCTCATTGTACTCGTTCTCTATTTTTTCCTGAACTATATTTTTTTGTATACTGTTCCAATGTCGGAACTATCCGGTCAAATACAAATTGGCTACCTTTCCGGGAGTAAAATATTTGGTGACATTGGCGGCAAGCTCATGGCAGGAACCATTGCCTTCTTGCTATTATCCACGGTTAGCGGCCACGTGTTTGTCGGGCCGCGTATTATGCAAGTTATGGGAGAAGATTACCACGTTCTGAAATTGTTGGGCAGAAAAAGTGAAAATAACATCCCGGTAAACTCTCTTTTATTTCAACTCGCTATTACCTTGGTGCTAATCTATTCCTCGTCATTTGAACAGGTCATGGTTTATGCCGGATTCACTTTAAACCTGATAACAACAATTACTGTTGCAGGCATATTTGTTATGCGAAAAAAATCACCGGCTTTAAACCGGCCCTACAAAACCCCGGGTTACCCCGCCACACCGCTGATTTTTCTTATCGTCAGTATCTGGACTTTGACCTATGTGATGCTCGATAAACCTTTTGAATCTTTCACAGGCTTGGGAATTGTTTTGTTAGGGCTTGTGGTTTACTTTATCAATTCGAGGTTGATAAATAATCTAAAATAACCCGTTGTACGCATTAATTTAAATATTGCTGAGAAGTTAAAAAAATGTATGAAATGTTCTTCTGAGCGCGAGGTTCCAAATGCTCATAATCAAGTATGGGCTGTTTGGGCGCGAAGAATCTAAAGTCAACAGGATAACGGATTCTTCGGACTCAAAATTATCCTTTGAAAAGCTACAATTTGCGTTTTGTCCTCAGAATGACATATTCTTTTTAAGACGGACGATGGGTTAAAAAAATGAAGAAGGAGTTTAAGATTAAAGCAATTATTTTTATTTTTGGGATCATGATTTTTATGAATTGTTCAGATGAGGGCAAAATAAAGTCTGACAAACACGCACTTGTCTTTCAAACAGATTTTGGGTTGGAGGAGCGATTTGTTGCCAGTATGAAGGGCGTTGCTTTGTCGGTCGATTCGGAATTAGAGCTGTACGACATCACGCATTTAATTGAACCATTCAACATCTGGCAAGCTTCATACACACTGGCGGGCACGATTGAATACTGGCCGAAAGGCACCGTCTTTGTCTCAGTTGTGGATCCCGGCGTCGGCACAAATCGTAAATCTGTGGTCGTTAAAACCAAGTCTGGTCATTTCATCGTAACACCGGATAATGGCGCCTTAACATTGGTAGCAGAAAAATTTGGGATTGCTGAAATTCGCCAAATCGATGAGACCGTAAACCGGCGACCCGGTTCTGAGAATTCACACACATTTCACGGCCGTGATGTTTACGCTTACACCGGTGCGCGACTTGCAGCAGGTATTATTTCGTTTGAATCTGTTGGCGCCCTACAAACTGAAATCATCAGCCTGCCGCACCAACCCGCGCAAAAAACAAATACTTCGTCTATCCACGGGACCATTATTCATGTTGAAGCGCCGTTTGGAAATATCGTCACCAACATTCCGCTTAACCTTTTTAATGAACTGGAAATCGATCCTGAAATCAAACAAAATGTATCTGTTGAAATCCACGCTCAAGGCGATCTTATCGTTGAACAGAGCCTTCCATACGTTCTGAGTTTTGGCCATGTCGAATCCGGTAAGGCTGTTGTTTATTCCGATTCTCAACAAACCATCGGTCTGGCAATAAACGAGGGTAACTTTTCGAAAACCTTTCATGTGCAGGCCGGAGCTGATTGGCGTATTACCTTTAAAAAAGCCGCTGAATAACCTGAGTTCGACATGCAATATCAAAGACTGAAAACTCAGTTATACTGTCATTCCGCTATCCCGGCCAGAAGCGTACCGGGACATGCCTTTAGGCCGGAATCTAGTTGTGAAAACGAAAGACTCCTGCCTACAATCCTCAGAAATAACATTGGCCGGGTCGTTTTCGGTCTTTGATTCTCACTCTATTTCTTACGTCGAACTGATGTTATTTAGTGCATCTAAAAATCGTGATATTATCTCCCGAAGGTTCAAAATATAAATGACTAACATTTCTCATTGGGAGCCTGATTGGCTTGTGAAAATCCCCTCCAAACGCGCAACGTGGGTCGGAGGGGCAGGTTCAAATCGCGTCCAGCGTTTTGAACCGGGGTGGGTACGTATGCCGAGCGCGGGCTACCCACCCCTGATTCTAATTCTGTACGAATTAGAATCTGTCACCTCCCGAGAGTGGATTTTGTTAAGTTTGGCAAAAACATATATTTACTTGCTATTCCTGAAGTGAGAAGTGTTAGTTCTTAATATATTGAGAAACTGTCCGCTGGCGTGCATAGTCTGTTTGTAAGCGGATAATTTATTGAATATATTTTCTATCTCGTTGCCATAAGTTCAATAAAAACAGAATTGGCATAGTTGTTGTTTTAGCTTCCGTGCGTTTGGCACATGAAGATAAATTGCAATAGCTCATAAAGCACGGAGAAACCATGCTCAAGAATTATATAAAAATCGCGCTGCGAAATATCAAAAAGCAGAAAATGTACGCCTTCATCAATATCCTGGGGCTGGCAATCGGTATCGCAACGTCTATCTTAATTTTACTCTATATCGCAGATGAACTTGGCTTTGACAAGTACCACGAAAAGTCCAATCGATTGTACCGCGTTGTTGAGACACAAGTGTCACCAAATGGTGAGACCCGGCAGTTCGGGATTACCGTTGCTCCGCTTGGTCCGACAATGCTCGAAGAAATACCCGGTGTGCAGGACTATGCGCGCGTATCACATCTTGGCCGAATGACAGTTCAGCACGGCGAGAACAAGTTCTATGAACAGTTTATTGTTACAGATCCTAACCTTTTTCGATTATTGGATTTCGATTTTATTTATGGGAATGCCGCTACAATGACAACTGAATTGGCCAAACCTTCTACCGTGGTGCTAACACAATCGATGGCTCAAAAATATTTTGGAGACAGCAACCCCCTAGGCAAATACTTGTCAACCGATCGCGGAGAAGACTTTATAGTAGCTGGCGTTATCGAAGACCCCAAAAAGAATTCTCACTTGCAGTTTAATATGCTGATTTCTCTTAATACCCTTAGCTCCAATGAACGTTTTGCTCCTTACCTGAAGGTGTGGAATGCTGAAGGTTTTACAACTTACATTCTGCTTAATAAATATAGCCAGCCGCAAAGCATTGAAGCACAATTACCCGCGCTTCTCGCCAAATACCACCCGGCGGATTATGAAGTACAAAAGACTTTGAGATTGCAAGCAATTACCAATATTCATTTTTATTCTAAAAATATTGAATATGCAATTGAAGAAAATAATGGTGACATTGCCTATGTTTATATTTTTGGGGCGATTGCTTTGTTTATTATTATTATTGCCTGCATCAATTACATGAACTTAACTACCGCCCGTTCGGTTAACCGGGCTGGCGAAATCGGACTGCGAAAAGTAGTTGGAGCAGGAAGAAAGCAACTGGTGGGCCAATTTTTAAGCGAATCAATTTTGCTGTCATTTATTGCACTTTTCGTTGCATTTGTCGCGGTGCAAAACATTTTACCTGTGTTTAATTCATTTACCGGGAAAGATTTGGCTCTCAGTTTTATACAGCAAGGATTTATAATAGGGCTGCTCACAGTCCTGACGTTGCTGGTTGGGGTAATTTCAGGCAGCTATCCTGCACTTTATCTTTCAAATTTAAACATTATTCAGATTTTGAAAGGCAAAATGAAGGCGGGATCGGGACAGGCCAGGTTGAGACAAATATTGGTTGTGACCCAGTTTGCGCTCTCTATTGTTATGCTGGTTGCAACACTTGCTGCCTTCAAGCAAATGGCCTTTATAAAAGATAAAAAGCTTGGCTTTAACCAGGAACATCTCGTGGTGGTTGATATTAATAGCGGTGCGGCACGCCGCAGTTTTGCGGAGATACGAAATGATTTTCTACAATCTCCGGATGTCAAGATGGTGTCTGTTACTTCGCGGGTACCGGGAGAGTGGAAGGATATTCGGGAGCTGGATGTGCGGCCTGATGGCGCTCCTGAAAGTGAGTTGCAGACCATGAATTTCTTTGGGGTAGATCAACATTTCCTGTCAACTTTTGAGGTTGAATTGGTGAGCGGTCGAAATTTCAAGGAAAGTATGACTACCGACACAACAGCTGTCTTGATCAATGAAGCCGCTGCAGAAGCTTTGGGCTGGGACGATCCTGTCGGGAAAACTTTCCATGCAAATGGTAGAAGAAGTTTTACGCCGCATGTTATTGGCGTTGTCAAAGATTTCAATTTCAGATCTTTACACGAAAAAATTGGCCCGCTAATTCTTGGTCATAGCCATAACCCTGTGCATTCAATCGATTATTTTACTTCTAAAGTCAACGGGCGGAATATACCGGCTACACTGAAATATTTGCAAAGTGTGCATGAAAAATACGATCCTGTAACGCCGTTCGAATATCATTTTCTTGATCAGCAAATTGAAAATTTCTACCGCAACGATCAGCGTACCAGCACACTCTTTGGCATGGCGGCAGGTCTTGCGGTTTTCATTGCCTGTCTGGGTTTAGCTGGATTGGCTTCCTTTACTGCAGAACAGCGTACCAAGGAGATCGGTGTCCGCAAGGTACTTGGCGCTACGGTAATGCAAATTGTCGTGCTTCTTTCTAAAGAATTTTCAAAATTGGTCTTAGTCGCATTATTGCTCGCTGCACCAATTTCATATTTTTTTATGAATAAATGGCTGGAAAATTTTGCGTACCATACAAATGTAGGTGTGGATACATTCTTGCTTGCGGGGATAATTGCTCTGGCAATTGCCGGATTAACTGTGAGTTGTCAGGCGATAAAAGCGGCAGTAAATAATCCGGTTGAATCGCTTAGGTATGAGTAGAGTTATTTAAAATCTTAGAGTGAGGTTGCCCTTTCCTGCCTTAACTAAAGGAAGGAAAGGGTGGTCATTTTGTTTGAAAGAGCGACTCAGATGCAATCCGCGCTGTTTCAGCCAATACCGCCGCCCCCACAAAAATACAACCCTCGTCTGCATAAAAATAGGGTGAATGCGCAGGGATTATTTCGCTGCCTTCTTCACGCGCACCTATCCGCAAAAAACAACCCGGCATTTTCTCCAGATAACACGCGAAATCCTCGCCGCCCATATTCAGAAAACCCAATGGTTGCAGTGCCTCTTCACCCAAAAGTGATTTCACGGCTTGTTGTGCCTGCTTGGTTGCATCAGGCGGGTTTTCAATCGGTGGTGTGCCCAGACCCATTTCAAAATTAACTTTAAGTTGGTGAGTTTGAGCTATGGCCAGGCTTAACCTTTCCACTTCGGATTTTAATAAATCACGATTGCTTTTGGTGGTTGCGCGAATAGTGCCGGTAAGGCTTGCCGTTTCCGGGATAATATTAAACGCAGTTCCGGCATTAACCGTGCCGACAGTTACAACGCCGGCATCGGCAGGATTCAGCCGACGCGAGATAATAGTTTGCAGCTGCATGATCAAAGCTGCCGCGCCTACAATGGGATCCCGAGATTCATGAGGACGAGCGCCGTGTGCGCCTTTGCCGGTTAGGCAAATTTGAAACTTATCGGAAGAAGCTGCCAGAGCGCCCGTTTGCGCCACAACCTGCCCAACTTTAAACCGACGATCAACGTGCCCCCCGAACATGGCTTGCACATTATCAAGGGCGCCGCTTGCGAGAATAGCGCGGGCACCCTGGCCGATTTCTTCGGCTGGTTGAAGTACCACCAGTACATCGCCTGCTGCAGGATTTTGACTCAATAAATGTGCCGTACCAATGGCCCAGGTGGCGTGTACATCGTGGCCGCAGGCGTGCATTACTCCGGCATTTTTTGAAGCGTAATCCAGCCCGGTTTCCTCGTGAATAGGCAGCGCGTCAATATCCCCGCGAATCGCCACGACAGGGGCATTCGGGTTTTTGCCACCAATTCTGGCGACAAGCCCGGTACAGGCCACACGTTTGATTTCTTTCGGGTTTAATTCTGAAAGTTGGTCAAACAACACCTGCGCCGTTCGTTCTTCTTTAAAAGACAATTCAGGATTTTGATGTAAATTACGCCGAAGTTGAATCAGCTTTTTAGTTAATTCATCAGAAAAAAGATGTTTGATTTTGGGGAGAATTTCAGTTTTCATATTTAAGGGTTTGGGTTAGTAAAGAAAGGGCACCCCGGTTTGGGATGCCCCCAATGGTTTGTTACATATTCGGCCACAACCAACCAAATGTTCCGGCAGTTACCAGGCCATAAATCAGTGAATCAAAAATGGATTTCAGGGTGGCACTCCAGTTGCGTTTATACCAAATTGAGTTCTGTAAGAGTGCCATACCGTAGCCCATAAAAGCGACAGCTCCCGCTACGCGAAAGACCGCCAGATAATCAGATCCTGAAGCCACGGTGTGGCCGCTAATATACGCCGTAAAAATTGAGACCAGTATGCTGTACAAAAACCACTGTACCAGGCTTGGCCCCATAGACGGAATGCCGTTCTCCATTACGGTGATAAATGCGACCGGACCTTTAGTCGCCTTTTCTTTGTACTCCTCGCTTTTCATAGCCTCCATACTACCAGCGTGTGGAAGTACGTAATCACCGGGTGGTATATTAAACTCACCTAACGCATTGATTACTTTGTCCTCATCCGGCAGTTTGCCAAAGTCGGTTTGATGGTATGAAAGCATAACATGAATAATAGAACTAACTACAAAAACAAAGACTGCCGAAAGCAAAATGGGCAGCCATAACGCCATTATTCCAACCATTTCTCCCTCCTATATATTTAGTTGAAAATTTAATTAATGTTAGATGAAATTGGATTACCAAATTTTAATTTGGCCGTCAAGCTGAAGTTTGCACTCTGGTTTTTAACTAAAACTAAACCCGAGTGTTAGCAGCCGATTAATGATTACCATCATCACAAATAAAATAATTAGTGGAACTTGAATTTTGTTCTCGATTTCGCTTTTTGAGGTGTGCGTGCTTTCGGTTTTAAGAATAGCCCCAAATGAACTCATAATTGCGTACGCACTTGTGGCAGGGTAAACAACACTTAGCCATGTTGGCGCTGGAAAAGCAAGAGCTGTATTAATCAGGCTGCCCAAAATTATTGGAAAAAACATGACTGAGTATACGTACTTCGACTTCTGTTTAATTTCAGTTGCAGCCGGAATAAAGTCAGCGAAACGTTTGCCAACTCTGAGAATTAGTGTGATAACAAGGATGAAACCGGTAACAGCAATAAGGACGCGATAAACAGGGCTGATTTGCAATAGTTCGGCAACTACCCCGGTATCACCGGCTGTTGAGAGCGGCGTCATCATTAAATAGCCGAAAAAGTTCACAAAACCCTTCAGACTCAGCCATAAAAAAAGTAGTTGTAGCATCGTGTTATTGCGATTTTTTGAAATCACGAATGCGAAAATAAGGCCTTGCAACAAACTGAAAACCGGACCAGCCATTGCGGAGACTACACGAATACTGATATCAATGTTTTGCTCAGCTATGTACACATAATTGCTGTAAAGAACCGGATTTGCGCCAAAAGATAAATACGAAAAAAAATGACCGGACTCATGTACAAATGTAGTGATTACAGAAGCGCTCACGAACGCCAAGGTCGAATTGATTAGAATGTTTTTCAAGGTTTAAATCCAGCGAAGTGATGGCTTGAATGTTATATTATTAAAAATTTCAGTGAAATATGCAACTGTTATTAACGAGCAAATTCTTTTGAATTGTACCGGTTCTTATCCTCGAAGTAATCCATCACAAAAACTTTGGAGTTGAAAGTGGCTGAGTGTACCACACCGGCGGGAATGAAGTAGTGGTCCCCTTTTTTGTATGTTTTTGTTTCGCCGGCAATGGTTAAGTCCATTTCACCTTCGATAACCACGCCCCACTGCGCACCATGTGAATGTGGTGGGACTTCGCCGATGGGTTCGATCTCCATAAAAACAAGTTGGCTGTTTTCGCCTTGCAGGATTTTACCTGAAACGCCGTTGAAGGGTATGTCAGCTTCGGGCAGTTTGTTGATAATTTCTGAATAGATTGAAATGAAGTCCGGCATTTTAATTTCCTACCTTGATTTTGAAACTGTTTTTTTACCAATCGATCGGCTTATAATCTTTCAGAAACTTGCCACACCAATGTTTGCCGGTTAAAATACCGTCAAAAAAAGGATCGCAGACGCGGGCGGCGCCATCGACAATATCGAGCTGGGGTTGAAAATCGTGGGCATCCTGTTTGAATTTTGCAAGATCCACCGGGTCTTCGTCGGTGACCCAGCCGGTGTCTACAGCATTCATATAAATACCGTCTTTGGCAAGATCGCTGGCGGAGGTGTGGGTCAGCATGTTGAGCGCGGCTTTGGCCATATTGGTGTGTGGATGGCGGTCGGCTTTTTTAAAGCGGTGAAACTTGCCTTCCATCGCGGATACGTTGACAATGTGCTTCTGGCCAGTATTATCCCGGCGCATCATGGAAACCAGGTGGTTGCAGAGTACAAACGGTGCAATTGAGTTTATTAATTGTAACTCAAGCATTTCAGGGGTTGGGATTTCGCCCAGGCGTAAACGCCAGCTATTGGTCTTGCGCAAATCAATTTGCTGCAGGTCGGCATCCAGTTTGCCTTCGGGGAAAATTTCTTCCGGATCGAGGGAATTATCGTAACTGTATGGAATTTGCGAAAGTTGGGCCGAAGCGCGCAGTCCGATAGCTGGGGTTTGCACATTCCAGGCCACCGGCAAGTTTTTATTACTTGAAGTACCTTCACCCCCTAAGAGAGCGAGTTCTCTCTTGCAGTCT
>JAJDAE010000052.1 GCA_029262035.1 Candidatus Zhuqueibacterota bacterium | reverse complement strand
AAAAGTCGCGACCTTGTTTGATTTCCATGCCCATGGTTTTTATGTAATCCTCATCCACTTCCCAGATTTGCATGGATACTGCATTTTCGCCGGGACTTTTGCCTTCCGGCCAGAATCCGGTATTAGAGCGGTTGGACGATACCGGTAAATAACCCGATACTGTCGCGCTCTTAATTTGCGTGTGTCTCAATACTTCATTTTTAAAAGCCTGAAGATTATTGTCCAAACCGTAAGCATCATGCAATATAATGACCTGCTCTTTACTAAAGCCGAGGGACTTATTTTGAATATAACTTAATTGCCGCAGCACAACCAGCGTACCAATAATTAAAATAACAGACGCTGCAAATTGAAAAATTACCAACGCGGAGCGCAACTTCCCCGACTTTTCGCCTCTGGAAACTTCACCCTTGAGCACACTCACCGGCTGAAATGATGACAGCACAAATGCCGGGTAACTGCCGGCGCCAATGCCCACTGCCAGCATAATGCCAAACATAATCACCAGCATGGGCCAGTTCTGAATATAGTTTGTAACCAATTCTTTATCCGCGACCAGATTAAACACCGGTAGCAATAATTCAACAAGGCCGATGGCAAAAGCCAATCCGAGTAAGCTCATCATGACTGATTCGGCCAAAAACTGTCCGACTAACTGGCGACGAAACGAACCGACTACTTTTCGAATACCAACCTCTTTGGCGCGGCCCGCAGACTTTGCCGTGGACAGATTCATAAAATTGATACATGCGATCAACAAAATAAAAAACGCGATGGCTGTAAAAATGTAAACATAATGAATGTTACCGTTGGGTTCAAATTCAGCTATTAGGTCGGAGCGCAGATGAATGTCAGTCAGTTTCTGCAAATAGAGACGCATACTCAAATCCTTCCCCATGGCGTCATCAAAACTTTTGCCCATATATTGTTCAACTTGTGGCCCCATGTAATTACGGATCATATCGGGAAACTTTGCTTCGAGGGCGGTTTTATCGGCGCTCTTGCTCAGCAATAAATAAGTTTGAAAATTGTTACTCAGCCACATGCCATTTTTGCTTTCCTCAAGGCCTGGCATGGCTAACAAAAAATCAAAATGAAAATGGCTGTTGTGCGGCATGTCTTCAAAAACAGCGGTCACTTCGTGCGGTTTGGAATCCATCAACAAGGTTTGTCCAATCGGCGAGTCATGCTCAAAATACTTGGCGGCGATGTTCCGACTAATCGCTACGGTGTTGGGCTCCGACAAAGCCCGCTCGGGATTTCCTTCGAAAACAGGAATGGTGAATACTTTGAATATATCGCCATCTGCATAAACGACGTCTTCTTCTTTAAATGTATCGTGAACACCCTCCTTGCGGACGAGATGATCCCCACGCGTTCTGAAGCGGGTTGCTGCTTCAACTTCGGGATAATCCTTAACCACGGTTTCAGCCAAAGGCGCGGCGGCCACGACCATGTCAAAATGGTTGCCGCCAAAGTCAGCTTCCACGGCCACTCTGTAAATTCGTTCGGCATTTTCGTGATGCTTGTCATAGGTCAACTCATTCTGCACGAAAAGTAGAATTAAAATACAGCAAGTCATGCCTATTGTCAGACCAGAGATATTTATCAACGAATAGGATTTATGTTTTAACAGATTACGAAATGCAATTTTGATGAAGTTTTTAAACATGTAAGCCTCCTTAATTTTTCTTTATGTAAAATTTTTCCACTAGGCCGTTCTTCATAGCTGAGTCTTAAAAAGGGAAAAGATAGAAAGGAATAGGAACTTATAAAGCACTCTTGAAATTGATTTCGCCCTTTCTATAAATGTTTTACCATGGCTTTATAGGTGTCCACAACCCACCGCACGCCTTCTCTCCAAACGTCCAAATCTTCAAAACTACGGATTTTGTCAGCCATTCTTCTTTTTCCCTGTACCTGCAATCATTCGCAACGTAAAGTTTCCACCGGATTAGCCAGCGCCGACCGAATCGCCTGGAAACTAACAGTCAAAATAGCAATGAGAATTGCTAAAAGAATTGCCACAATAAAAGTCATAAGATTTATGTCAACATGATAAGCAAAGTTTGTCAGCCATTTTTGCATGATAAACCACGATATAGGGGATGCAATAATACCTGCAATTAAAACATACTGAATGAATTCCCTTGAAAACATCACTGTAATGTCCGGGATGGTGGCGCCTAAGACTTTTCGAATACCAATTTCTTTAGTGCGGTTTTGTGCTGTAAAAGCAGCAAGTCCGAATATACCCATAAACGCCACAAAAATGGCGATTCCGGAAAACAGACCTAATACCTGAGTTTGCCTCTGTTCGGAGATGTACAATTGTTCAAATAATTTATCGACAAAGTTATATTCAAAGGGATATTCAGGATAGATATCATTCCATTTTCTTTCTACCTTATCGAGTGTTTTAGCCATATTTTGGGGATGAATTTTGATCAAGATTGCGCTAAGCCACACTGGTTCATAGACCATTACTACCGGTTCGATTTTATGACGCAGCGTGGTGAAATGAAAATCTTTAACCACTCCAATAACTGGCCCGTGCTTAAGATTAAACCATTCATTTTCCCAACCGAATAGTTTCCCCAAGGCATCTTCGGGTTTTGTCCAACCCACAGCCTTTACAGCAGATTCATTTAAAATGTAGTGTCTATTTTGTTCATTTACAAATCTGAAGACATCTTCACGATTTTGATATGGAGACGGTTTGGTTCGCATCAAACTTGCAGGGAATTTCTCACCTGCAATCAGATCAATTTCCATAAAATCAAAAAAGTTCAAATCGACCGCCAGAATGTCCATCACAATTCTGTCTTCACCTTCTTGCATGCCTTCAGCATAAATTGGCGCTGTATCGCGAATTTCACGTGAAGGTTCTTCCATCGAAGCGCTCACGCCCACAACCCCGGGAAACGCGTTGAGTTCATTCTTAAAGGCAAAATAATCATCTTTTACAGCATCAGAAATTAGAGGGATGACAACGGTTTGCTCTGTATTCAGACCAAGATTTTTATTCTGGATGTATTGAAATTGTTGATAGGTAATGGCAGCGCACGCTATTAAACCTATGGACAAAATAAATTGCAATACAACCAAAACCTTCCGCAACGAAAATCCTCTATTTGAAACTGCCGCGAATTTACCTTTTAAAACCGAGATCGGGTGAAAGGATGACATGACTATCGCCGGATAGCTGCCTGCTATTAATCCCGTAATTAATGTAATGGAAGAAAATCCAAGAACAATATAACCGCCAGCCAGTTCCAAGGATTGTCCAACCAACGCATTAAATTCCGGCAGAAAAAACTCTACCAATCCGATCGCCAGACAGAAAGCGATAAAAGTGAAAATAAAAGATTCACAGTAAAAATAGCCCACGAGTTGGCTTCGAAATGAGCCCAGGACTTTACGAATACCAACCTCACGCGCCCGGTCGAGTGAGCGGGCAGTAGCGAGATTCATAAAATTGATGCAAGCAATAAATAAAATAAAAACCGCAACGCTCATAAAAATATAAATGTAAAGAATATTGCCGTTCGGTTCTATTTCCCTCGCCAAATTGGAATGGAGATGTATATCGGTTAATCGTTGCATAGGAAGAGTGAAATAATCAGCATATTTTTCACCCACATGTTTTGTTATAAATGGTCTGAATTTACTTTCTAATTCTGCGGCATCCGTACCTGGTTTTAAGAGAATATAGATATAAGCCCAACGTGTTCTTTCTTTCGGATTTTTAAAGGAAGTCAGAAAGTTGATTTTGAAATGTGAGCTATCAGCTAAGTCTTGGAGAACGCCGGTGATTTTATAATTTTCAGCCGAGCCGACTGTATCGCCAACAAAAGTTATTTCCTGACCAATTGGATTCTCTTGGCCAAAATATTTTTGCGCCATCAATTCTGTCAGGACAACCGAGTAAGGTTCACTCAATGCTTTCTCAGGATCCCCCTGAGTTAGTTTAAAATCAAAGACTTCAAACACATTTGAGTCTGTTTTAAATGTATATCGATCCCGAAATTTATTTTCACCAACTTTAATATCTGTAATCCGGTTTCTTTGAAATCGGATTAATGTCTCTATTTCAGGGTATTCTTCCGGCAATTGGTTTATCCAGTTTATAACACAGCGTGCAAAGTGAAGGTTATAACCGTCTGGGATATCCCACTTCTGCGTAACCCGGTAAATTCGGTCGGCATTGCTGTGATAGCGATCATAGCTTAATTCGTGGCTAACATACATAAAAATATACATGCTGCACGCCATACCCAATGCCAATCCAACGATATTTATAAACGAATAGGCCTTATTTTTCAACACGTTTCGCAGGGTGATTTTGAGATAGTTTTTGAACACTGGCTACTCTACATTTTTGCGGCAAATATAAATGTACAAATCAATTTTTAAAAATAATGTTTGCATAAAAGGAGATATTTCCTTTTTTATGACTGTCAAAAATTTGGATCACACAATGAAAATCACCAAACATGAAAAACCTCCTCTAGTTCTTGAGCGCTCTGTCAATAAAAAGGTTAAGTGTGATAAGACGCTGAAAGGGACAGCCACTTTTATTGGTGACATTATATCTCCAATCGACATAGAGTGGGATGGTGGGTCTTCATTAGTAACAAAAAAAGAGAAGCAATAATACTCACTTCTCTTTTTCTGGCTTCTTTTTTCCGTCTTAATCCTAAACGTGAAATTTCTCTTTAATATTTTCTGTAACCACACTGCCGTCAAACAGGTGAATCACACGGTGACCGTACTCGGCGTAAGCCGGAGAGTGAGTTACCATAATAATCGTGGTTCCGTTTTCGTTCAACTCGGTAAGCATTCCCATTACTTCATCGCCATGAGCAGAATCAAGGTTACCGGTGGGCTCATCCGCAAGAATCATTTTGGGTTTAGCTACAACCGCACGTGATACAGCCACACGTTGCTGCTGACCACCAGAAAGCTGTTGTGGAAAGTGGCTGGTTCGATGAATAATTTGCATGTGCTCCATGACTTCATTCACGCGCTGTTTGCGCTCTGAAGAAGAATAACCGAGGTAAAGCAAAGGCAGTTCGATGTTCTCAAAAACAGTCAATTCGTCTATCAGGTTAAAACTCTGGAAAACAAAACCAATGTTTTCTTTTCTCAAATTTGCACGCTGGCGCTCAGAGTACTTGGCTACCTCATGCTCCAGAAAATAAAACTCACCGCCGCTTGGATTGTCCAGGAGTCCGAGGACGTTCAACAAAGTAGACTTGCCACAGCCTGAAGGTCCCATAATGGAGACAAACTCTCCTTTTTTAATTTCAATATTTACATTATTGAGCGCAGTGGTCTCAACTTCTTCAGTGGTATATATTTTTTTTAGGTCAACTGTTCTTATCATTTTGTTTCTCCCTGGTATAATTATTTT
>JAJDAE010000051.1 GCA_029262035.1 Candidatus Zhuqueibacterota bacterium | reverse complement strand
TTTGCTTCAACCTTATAAATACTGAAGCGTAAATCAAATTCATTGTTTGTCAGGGAGCTCGGACTCAATCCATGATCGGACTGGTCATCTGTAGATTGGTAGCAGCTCAATATAGCATTTCCACCTGTAGAGGGATTCAGTAGAGAAAAACTAATACCGATGTGCTTGAACTCGGAGCTATCTGCTTCGGAATCCTGCAAATTGAACTTTACCGTACCGCCTGATACTCCTGTTACCTGGGTCGCATCTATACCTGTAACATAAACCCAAAATGTATCACCAGCGGCAATACCATCTGGTACGCCCTTGATATTACCATTGTCGTCAGAGGGATTGCCTTGTATAGTCAAAAATTCATAAAATCCCGAGGCAAGTGTTTGCGGCCCGATTGCGACCGGCGGGGTTAATTGTGGCTGAGCCAGCAATTGCCCAAACCCGGTCCAGGCCATAACACCTAAACTAAACATAAAAAGTAACTTTCTGGACATAGTAACCTCCAATATACTTGCTGTTGCATTACAGCAAGACTATCTCCCCCAAGTTTTCAACTAAATTATTTACCCATTTTTAACCCAAGAACTTCGAACTAAAATATTCAGGCGATCCTTTTACAGCCTAAAATCTACAGTCTATCCAACCGAATAGCCTAGTTTAATGAGTCGGGGTGTGAATTTTATGAGATGGCAGGTTGACCTTACACAACTTTTGTAGTTAACAGAGAGTATTAAAACCGGTTAGTTTCCAACCCTTCGATTTTTTTAACCGTATTAACGATTGCCAGCTTGCCCAAAAAATTCCCCTGCAACAAAATCATATCCTTCTCACTAATTCAGAAATATTTTTTATGATCTCATTACTAAATGGAACTTATCAACAGAGGTAAAAAAATGCGGAATTTTAATAAATGTAACGATTTCAAAAAACCGGTTACGACAAATTAAACTATCTTTGTTTCATCGTAACCGGTTAGAGGAGAACTATTTTTTGAGAGTTAAAAGATAATCAGCTAATTTCCCAAGAGAAGATTCTGACAATCTATCTTCAAACGCCGGCATGTTCGACTCGGGGGCAAATTGCAGAGGGTTTTTTAAATTAGCAATGTGCCATGACTTTTCAGAACGCTTGTCAGCTACAAATGTTAACACAGGCGCACTGTCTTTGCCCTGACCTGCAATTGCATGGCATCCGATACAATTATTCTGATACGCCAGGTAGGCTCCCTCAATTAAATTGGCGGGTAGCGAGCCAATACTTTCTTGATCGGATTTTTTTATGTTAAAAAGAAAATCATCCAAAGCTGCTACTTCTTTCTTCAGGTATTTTCTTTTACGGCGTTCGGACTTTCCCTCGCCGATAACGATTTCAGATTCAGCAGAAATATGTTCGCTGAACCAATCGCCCTCTCGTTTTCCCATTATTGCTGTGCTATTTTCATTTTTGTCATTATGACAACTGATGCAGTCCTTAAGCTCAAAAAGTTGTTTCCCGGCAAGTTGGGTTAATCGCAGACTGCTGGTTTTGTAGCTTTTCTCATTTTTTTGAGATGCCATAATTAGCAGGCTCAAAAACATTATAAAAATTATTTGAATGATATTTTTTTCCATTTTCACCTCTTCTATCGTTTCATATTAGAAAGGAAGATTCATATTTCTGTAAATATTAAATCCCAGTCTGAAATCACGTTCCCTAAAATCCAGTTCAGCGCCACTCATATATTGATTAGCTGCCAACCCCAAACCATTGGTGACGTATACATGAAACACGTGGCCGCCAACCCGTTTTTCGAGACCAACTGTAAATACATCATTAAAAACCAGTTCATCATTTTCCTGACGCATTCCGTTTACAACATCTGCTTCATCCGCACCGGAAAGGATCGGCACGCTTTCAACAAAAATTGAAAAGTCACTGGCCAGTAAAAATTTTGCAGCAAACCCCAACGTAAAAAGCGTGCCCTCATCTTCACTTTGAATATTGCCATTTATTAAAATCCCGGGGACTGCTAAAACCGAAACCTTACCCAATTGTTTTGAAATGGGTAATTGACCATAAAAATGAAAACGCTCACCATCGGTTCTGCTAACATCTGTACCAAGGCCGGCAATACCTTCTCTGGTTTGCCAATCCAGCCCTGCAACAATAGCGGCAGAAACCGGCATTGAGCCATCTGCTTTCTCTTGTAAAAAGCGCCATTTGCCAGCAAAATCGAAAGTGGCATTTATGCTTGATCTTGCCACAGTGAACATGGCATTCTCAAATAGAGGGAAAGAGAGCTGAGTGAACATGTGCGCGCCGCCATCTAATCCCCAAAAATTCTCAAAACCATCTTTTACTTTACCATTCCAGCGATGTGCAATTCTGTAAGCAAACGTGCCTTGGGATTGAACCTGAGTGGTTGGCAGAGTTGCCAGTGAAATGCCCGGGAATGCATCTTTGAATTCATATTCTTTTTTATCAACCTTAGTTTTCGGTGGCAGGCTTGCGACCCATGATTCAATTGCAGTAATCGCAGATTCAGAGAGAGAAGCGCTGCCTTTAGGCATTTTCGCCCCCTTAATTTCGGTTCCCCGCAGCTTCATAATTAAATAACTGCGTGCAGGATTTGCAGGCACAACAAGTACTTTATCACCACTTTTTTTGCTGCGCTGGTTGACCAATGCTCCCATTGCAAACTCTTCTGAAAGATTCAAACCTGCTGCAGATTTTGCCCCGCTATGACAACCTGACAATGCGCAGCTTTCATCAAAAACATCCAGGACTGCATCAGGAATTTCCTGAGCTTTTGTCACAGCCATTGTACAAAAAAACAGACAGCAAAAAACTATATTCCGAAAACCCATACCTCGTGGCATTTATCTCTCCCTCCAATAATTAGTAAGTTTTGCTGAATGTAACGGCTAATAATTTAAAAATAAAGGATTCTATTTTAAATATAGAAGTGCATGCCGGCTATTAAATCCAACATGCACTTCAGTTGGAAACCTTCGGTCTACTTTAAAAATGTCATTTTTTTTGTTATGACCTGATTTGCTACAGACAGGCGATAAATGTAAATACCGCTGCTCACCAAACTGCCGTTAATAGAGCGTCCATCCCATTCTATTGAATAGGAACCCGGAGCCTGTTTTGCATTTATCAGTGTGCTAATTTTTTGTCCAAGTAAATTAAAAACCTCTAGTTTTACGCTTGTCAGGCTTTCTGTTGCAGGAATAGCGTAACCAATTTTTGTGGATGGGTTAAACGGGTTAGGATAATTCTGTGCTAACCGAAATTCTCCGGGTACTTGGCCAGCATTATCTGCAACACTTGTTACGACACCATTTTCAGCGCCAAGTGTTGGGTTTGACTGTGTGACCCAGTTAGCTGAACCAACTCCATTACCATCAAATTCAATAGAAGTATCTAAAGAAAAACCGGGAACAAACTCACCAGTTTTCCAAAGCCCGGCACTGTTTGCAACACTTTCCCTGCCAATTCCGGCTGCGCCCCACTGCACAAAATCTCTCATTGCACTCGAGCTGGCAAAAGATGAGTTGACATAAAGCCCCAAGTCAGCAGATGTATTGTTCCAATTGAAACCGCTAACTACAAGAAACCCCCCTGCGGGAATGGTAGTTTGACCGCTCACTACAGTTAGTGAACCAATGGACCTATAAGCGAAACGTGAACATAGTTGCCATGTAGAAACATCTACTTCAGAGGTTCCAAAATTCTTCAATTCAACTTGGTCTCCGTCTCCTGAGTTAGACAAAAACACTTCATTGATTTTAACACCACTTGGGGTTTGTGCCATTAAACCCACACTAAAAACAACAAGAACAAAAGACATTGTTATT
>JAJDAE010000006.1 GCA_029262035.1 Candidatus Zhuqueibacterota bacterium | reverse complement strand
ATCGTTACCAAGCTTATATCAACACTTGAAGAATTCTTGTTTTTTTTTATATCAGTCATCAAACTACAGAATATTTATAAAAACAGCCATGTCTAATCTGCGATAATCGCCTCTAACTCAACGCCTTTGAGACGCATTACTTTTTCTATGGTCTCACCGATTTTGTTATTTGGCGTAGAGGCCCCTGCCGTAATTCCGAGCGTAAATGTTTTTTCTGGCAGCCAGCTTTCCTTTTCCACAATTTCCAAATCACTGACGCGTTTATGCCGAATCGCACCAGTTTCAAAAATACTGGCAGGGTCATCAATGTGATAAGTGGTTGTGTATTCCGATGCCAAAACCGCCAGGTGTGTGGTGTTGCTGCTATTAAAACCGCCAACTACCAGCATAATATCAAGCTTATGATTATTCACCAAATCGAGCACCGCGTCCTGGCGTTCCTGGGTGGCGCTGCAAATTGTATCAAAGGTTTGAAAATGTGTATCCAGGTTTGCTGCACCAAATTTCTGCTCAAGCGCCTTGCCCAATTCGCTCGCAATTGCCAGTGACTCGTTACTCAGCATGGTTGTCTGGTTGGCCACACCAACTCTTTGCAAATCAACATCAGGGTTAAAACCGGGTGATACAGCTTTCTTGAAATAATTTAAAAAGGCAGCAGAATCACCCCCGTTTTCAATGTAATCGCAAACCTTGTTCGACTCTTTCATATCACGCACAATCAGAAACTTACCGTCAGGATATTTTAAGGCCTGGGAACTGGTGGCAATACTTTCTTCGTGATAATACTTGCCGTGAATAACCGACGTGTAGCCGTTTTTCGCGTAGTAGTTAACCCGCTTCCAGACGTTTAAAACGGAGCCGCAAGTGGTATCCACCATAATACAATCGCTGGCTTTTAAGCGTTCAAACTCTTGGATGGAAACACCAAACGCCGGCAAAATAACAACGTCCTCTGCATTGAGATCATCATGATTTATCCCGTTAGAATACTGTCCACTTAAAAAATGAATCCCCATATCAATGAGCCGCTTGTTGACATGCGGGTTATGAATGATTTCTCCTGTTATGAAAATGCGTTTGTCGGGAAATTTTTCTTTGGTCTGATAGGCATAATCGACAGCTCGGTCAACCCCATAACAAAATCCGAACTCTTTAGCGAGATGGATGGTAAGCTGCTTGGTTTGAAGCGTGTAATCATTATCACGCAAATAAGAAATGAGATCACTAAAATATTCGCGTTTCAAAACACCTTTCACTTCGTTCTTTAAACCAAGCCCCCGCTGATATAATTGATTCGCGTGCAACCCTGTCTGTTCACTTGCCATGATAATTCTGATAATCTTTAATAAAAAATCATTGAATAAATTTATTAGCAAAAAATATATAAATTTGCAGAACGAAAGTCAAAAGAAAAGGGATGTTTTGAGGACAGCTAATCAATAATACAAATTATCACTTGTGGTACTTTTCGTCACTAAGAATTGTGAAAGCACGATAAACCTGTTCCAGCAAAATAACTTTGGCCAATTCATGCGGAAAAGTCATTTCAGACAGAGACAAAATATAATTTGCTTTTTTTAAAACTTCAGGTGCAATGCCAAGCGGTCCGCCAATGATGAAAGTAAATTTGCTCGTTCCATGAAGTGCTTTTTTCTCAAGAAAGTTAGCCAGACCTCGGGATGAAATTTGTTTTCCACTTTTATCAAGAACGAATAGAAAATCCTGTGGTTCTATTTTGAGGAGAAGTGATTTAGCCTCGGTCGTTTTAACCAAATCATTATTCCTGAGCGACTTCTGCGATGCTTCTTTTACGAAAACAGAGTCAAACTCTGCATATCTTCTGATGCGTTTTTCGAAATCAGTTTCCGCTTCAAGCCAATGCTTTGTTTTGGTTTTACCTACAGTAATTAGTTTTATTTTCACAGAAGGGGAGGTTCGATTTTAGTTTAATTTCTAAAATCTGAACGGGGCATGGTTGAGGAATAATCACCGACTAAACCCATAATATCTCTTTGCTCATCCCGCACAACCACAATTATTTCAATCTGGTTTTGGGTGGCACAGTAGATCTTGTCGATTTCGGGGACATCTTTCAAAACTCTCATGACGTCCAAAACACCATCATGCTCGGTAAACAAGAAGAATATCTGCCCTATTAGCATATTACTCGCATTGGTTTTGGCAAGCTCGGTCAGGGATTCATCGGTACCCACATAATTGATTTGAGTCGGATCGTCAGATTGGTTAAACGCAATGCCAAATTTTATTTCAGGATACTCATTACGCAAAGTGTTATGAATTGAATCAAGTGTTTGTCGGCTTGGGGTATGCCCGATAATCATATTAAAGTAATTAGGGTTTTGGACTTTAATGGTTTGCATTTAAGCGTCCTCAACAAGAGATGGTTCAAAGGTGCAAATTATTTGGTAAGTCAGAAATGAAGTGCTGTATACAATAGCAAAAGATGACGGGAATGTCAAATGAAATTATTTCCAGGCTGCAACTTAATTTTGATTTTCCAGGAATGAATACTTTTTAAACAAGTAGATCAAAAAAGCCATCAATAAAAATTGATGGCTTTAGAGGAATTGGCTTTCGAAGATTTTTGTTTATCGCTTCTCTTGAATACGCGCCGCTTTACCTCTTAACTCACGTAGATAGTACAACTTGGCACGTCTTACTTTCCCGGCCCGTATTTTATCAATTTTATCAATGTTAGGGGAATGAACCGGAAAAACTCTTTCAACGCCAACTCCATTGGAAATCTTCCGAACAGTAAAAGTAGCATTTGTACCACCGCCTTTACGTTTTATTACCACCCCTTCAAAAATCTGAATTCTTTCTTTGTTACCTTCGCGCACCTTTGCATGAACCGCAACAGTATCGCCAGCTGCAAAATCAGGAATATCAGTTTTTAATTCCCCAACGACTATCGCATCTGCTCTATTCATGTTACCTCCAGTTCTTTCAAGTATTTAAACTTAGTTAATATCGTCATTTAAATAAATCTTCTCGACGGCTTCTTGTCCGTTCCAAAGATTTTTGTTTTCTCCATCCTGCAATATTTGCGTGATGTCCCGAAAGTAAAACTTCCGGCACTTTCATCCCTCTAAAATCTTCCGGACGTGTGTAATGTGGACAATCGAGTATGTCATTTTCAAATGAATCCGTCAAAGCAGAATCCAAGTCACTTATCGCGCCCGGTATCAACCTTATGACTGAATCAATTACAACCATCGCCGCAAGCTCACCGCCTGTGAGGATATAGTCGCCAATAGAAATTTCCCTGGTGACCAAGCCCTCCCGAACTCTTTCATCAACTCCCTTGTAGTGCCCACACAAAAAAATCAATTCTTCTTGTTTAGTAAACTCTTTTGCCTGCTTCTGATTATATGGAACACCTTGTGGTGTCATTAAAATAACTTCAGGGCTATTAAAACCTTCAGACTCTTTAATAAACTCAACTGCCCGAAAAAAAGGCTCCGCCTTAATAATCATTCCCGGCCCGCCACCGTAGGGTGTGTCGTCTATCTGTCTATGTTTATTGTCAGTAAAGTCACGCAAATCAAAGAACTTAATATCAACCAAACGTTTTTCACGCGCCCGCTTGACAATGCTTTCATTTAATGGCCCTTCGAGAAGATTCACAAAAGCTGTAACCACACAAATCTTCATTTACAAATCCAGAAGGCCGTCTATCGGTTCAATAACAAATTCTTTTTTTTCTCGATCAACTTTCTTTATTACATCCTTTATTAACGGAATCAAGAATTCTTTACCGGAATTTTTAACAACAAGAATATCGTTGGCAGCCAGGTCTATGATATCTTCGACCTTTCCAAGCAACTGACCATTTGTAGTTTTAACCTCAAATCCCATCACTTCAAACTGATAAAATGCTTCGTCAGAAAGGGGAAGAAGTTCTTGCGTCTTAATACAAATCAAGCTACCTCTTAGTGACTCCGCTTGATTTCGATCTACGATTTCTTTAAAATCTACAATTATGCTTTTGTAGTTAACTTTTACTTCATTTATATTGAGCTGAATAACACTCGCGTCCTTTAACTCAACATATACTAAATCTAATTCTTTAAATCTATCAGGGTAATCAGTTAAAGCTTTTACTTTCAGATTACCTTTTATTCCATGAGCCGCAACAACAGCACCAACTGCAATTAATTCAGATTTTTTAGGACTCACAGAAAAAAAAACTACTCCAATATTTCAAGCACGGCTCGCTTACCATTTTTTGCAGATGCTGCGGCTAACAATGTCCTCAGGGATTTTGCGGTCTGTCCGTGGCGACCAATTACTTTCCCCATGTCCCCTTCCCCGACCCGAAGCTCAAGCACAACGGTTCTTTCACCGTCTATTTCATTTACCTTAACTTCGTCAGGGCTGTCGACCAAGTGCTTAACGACAAATTCGATAAACTCTTTCACAAAGTCACCTCCATTTGAATGAGAACCTACAACATCTTCATCATTTCAAAAGACTGAAAAATTGATTATACAGCGCTAATTAAGTATGCCGTTTCCGTACTTATAAACAACCAATCTATTCAGATTTTTTTTTCTTTCTCCTCTGCCGATTCATCGCCAGCAGGCTCAGCTTTATCACTCTCAGCCTTGGCTTCTTCTTTTACTTCAGCCGGGGGCTCTGTACCTTCAGTCTTGGCTTCTTCTACAACGGCCTCTGGTTCAGGTTCAACACTTGCCTCTTGTTTAGAATCCGTTTCCTTGACATCTTCCTTAACTTCAGCTTCGGGCTCAGGCTTAGCTTCTTTCGAAACAACTTCTGGCTCAGTATCTGCTTCTTTTACCTCAGGCTCAGGTTGTTCAGCAACTTCGGCTTTAACTTCTTCCGCAGCAACCTCTGGCTCAGCAGTTGCTTCCGGCTTTGCTTCCTCTTTCTTCGCTTCTTCAGCGGCTTTTGCTTCCTCAGCAGCTTTATTAGCTTCTTCTTTCTTTTCTTTGGCTTTATCGCGCTTCTTTTGTTCGACTAAAGCTTCTGCTCGTTTCTCATGCTCAAGCTGAACTGTTTTCCATTTCTCTATTTCCTGATCAATAGCAGCCTCATCAGCACCACTTTTCATCAAATGCCATTTCAGCAGAATCCCTTTCCTTCTGAGAAAACTCCTCACGGTATCAGAAGGGATTGCGCCTTGACCTAACCAATGCAAAGCACGCTCTTCTTTAACGGAAACTTCTACTGGATCCGAAATGGGGTTATAGAAACCCAAATTTTCTAAATACCGCCCATTACGAGCCGCACGAGAATCAATTGCGACTATTCTATAGAAGGGTTTTTTCTTTTTTCCCATTCTTCGCAAACGTAATTTTACAGACAAACGAACCTCCTTAAAGTTAATTTCTTTTAAAAGTTGAGACGTGGCATTCCTTTAGAGCCAAACTTACTCATCTTTTTCACCATTTTTTGCATCGCTTGGAACTGCTTAAGCAATTTATTCACTTCTTGTACTGAAGTCCCACTCCCCATTGCAATTCGCTTACGGCGGCTGCCATTGAGAACATTGGGCCTTCTTTTTTCTTCCTTTGTCATAGAGCTAATGATAGCTTCAGTGTACACCAATGCTTTTTCATCAACCTTCATTCCCTTCATCATTTTACCACCGGCACCGGGAATCATTTTCAATAAATCTTCCAGTGGTCCCATTTTCTTTATCTGTTGAAGTTGTTCGAAAAAGTCCTCTAAAGTAAATTCCTGGCGTCTTAATTTCTTTTCAAGTTTTTTTGCGCTTTCAATATCAACAGCTTGCTGAGCTCTTTCAACTAAAGTAACAACATCGCCCATCCCCAAAATGCGAGATGCAAGTCTATCCGGGTGAAATTTCTCTAACGCATCAAATTTCTCACCCACTCCGATAAACTTGATTGGCTTCCGGGTAATTGCCCTTATAGAAAGCGCTGCACCGCCACGGGCATCACCATCCATCTTGGTTAAAACAACCCCTGAAAAGTCAAGCTGTTTTAAAAACTCTTGTGCCGTATTTACAGCATCCTGCCCTGTCATACCATCCGCAACAAAGAAAATTTCCTGTGGGTTGGTATTTTCTTTGATCTCTGAGAGTTCTTGCATTAACTCCTGGTCAATATGCAAGCGACCTGCAGTATCTAAAATTACAACATCATTATACCCTTTTCGGGCATGAACAATGCTCTCCTTACAAATTTTTACGGGCGTACTATTTAAATCAGCTAAAACATTGACCCCGACCTGATTACCTACTACTTTTAATTGTTCAACTGCAGCAGGTCTCTGTAAGTCCGCCGCCACTAAAAGAGGGTTTCGCTTTTTTGCCTTTAAGTATTTTGCAAGTTTTCCGGCGAAAGTTGTTTTACCGGAACCCTGGAGCCCTACAAGCATAATCACTGTCGGAGGCATATTAGATTCTTTGATTCCGGTATTGGAATGCCCCATCAATGCAACAAGTTCATCGTGAATAATCTTGATGACTTGCTGTGCCGGCGATATGCTTTTTAGTACCTCGTGCCCAAGTGCCTTTTCCTGGATTGATGCTACAAAGTCTTTTGCTACTTTAAAATTTACATCGGCCTCAAGTAAAACACGCCTAACTTCACGCATTGTATCGGAAATATTTTTTTCCGATAATTTACCGTGGCCCTTAAGCTTTTTAAAAACACTTTCAAATTTATCTGTTAAATCTTGTAGCATAAATATGACTAAGTAAATAAAAAATCACAGATATAGCTGTGACAAATCCAAGGAAATCCAATTTTAGCAGGCTAAAGTAAATATATATGTTGCCAAATGCAAGTTTTTTAAGAAAATTAAAGATGAAGTTTATTTGTTACTTTTGCCCATTTTTTTTAATTCGGACGGGTAATTTACAACTAGTTTCCACTAGTAGAAACTTCAGCATTACTATTGCGGGCTGATCATACTCGCGAGAATAGTGTGGGCTCTTCGGGTTAACCAATTTTTTCCAATTAATTCATCTCAACATTTTTAACAATTTCGTACTTAATTTCTGAGCGCCAATTTTTCCACCAATTTCACTTGGTGTAAGAATACCCTTTTCTGTAATTACCCCGGTTAATATCTCCAAAGAGGTGTTATCAAAATAATAATTTTCAATAGTTACTTCAGATGGTGGATTTTCCCATACTTCGTTCGGGTTCCTTGGCGTTTCGTTTTTTTGAACCAATTTATGGGACAAAAACTTACTCGATTCGCAAGCAATATAGGCCTCCACAACAGCCTCCTTGGCCAGCAACGCAATTGCTCTGGTTCCAATTTTGTTGACGACTGATACTTCGGAGACGCTGTCAGCGCCTAACAAAACAACATCTGCACGATCTACCGCTTTTGAAAGCGCTGCATCCACAAAGTAAGTAGACTCAATCTTGAGCTTAGCAAGTTCTTCCGCACAGGCCCTGCCTTCATTTATTGGGCGAGACTCTGAGAGTAAGACATGAAATGATTTCCCTGCATCGTGCGCGTTTCTTAGAATTCCCATTAAGGTACTGCTGTTGCTGTGTACGAGTATCAGGCTATCATCCGATATTAGCTCCGCGCCAAACCCAGCAACTTGGGCAACAGCGTTCTTAGCGAGTTCATGAAATCTTTTCACCGCGCCCGAAACTTTTCTGGAAAGCACGATCGAATCTTCAGAAGTTTCGTTCTCGATCGTTACA
Organism: Candidatus Zhuqueibacterota bacterium; assembly: GCA_029262035.1. GTDB lineage: Bacteria > Zhuqueibacterota > Zhuqueibacteria > Oceanimicrobiales > Oceanimicrobiaceae > JAJDAE01. The sequence goes on along the minus strand of JAJDAE010000006.1, from coordinate 10,712 downwards.
AAAACAAGATTAAATAAGTTTATAAGCTGCGCCATACCCGGCTGAGTCTTTAATATTGTGGACGCAACATTCTCTAATTCGGCTACTAGTTCCGGAACACTCACCCCGATCATTTCGGAAGTCAATGCTTCAACACAATTGATTGCTTTCTGGGCAACTATCCACGCTCCCGAATGCTTGTCATTACTGATGTCATCTAAAATTTTGAGATACTTGAACTCCACTACAAATTCATCCTTTTAAATTATGTCATTTTATTTTATTGCAGAGCAGCAAACCGCTCAACAGTGGAGAAAAAATAGGCAGGGAATAATCCCAAGCTTACTGAAGATATGGCGGCTATAAGTAGAACAACTGCAATTATTTGAGATTTCGATGAAGTTGGCATGCCTTTTTTAGGTTCCTGCATAAACATCACAACTACAAACTGAAAATAAAAATATAAAGCAATTAAGGAACCCAATATTGAAAATATTACCAAAAAAATATGTCCGCTTTTTACAGCTGAGGACAAAAGAAAAACTCTCCCGATAAACCCGGCGAATGGCGGTAGTCCAGCTAACGAAAATATGAATCCTGTCATGACAAAAGCTATAACCGGATGTTTATATACGAGTCCCTGAAAATCATCTAAAAAAATAAACTCTTTATCTTGATTGCTGAAAAATGTAAGCACAGCCAAAGCACCAGTATTCATAAATGTAAAAACAAGCAGATAATAAACAACACTGTTGGCACCCATATTATTTTTAGATATGAGTCCGACAAAAATATATCCAACCTGCGCTAAAGCTGAATAAGTTAACATCCGTTTAACATTCTTCTGAGAAATTGCCAAAAGATTTCCAACCAGAATTGTCAGAATTGCAATTGTAGACAAAGTCACGACCCATTGAGCAGAAAAGCCCAAAGGCAGGCTCGCTGAAATTCTAATTAACACTGCGAAGATTGCTGTTGTAACCCCGGAAATCATAAAAGCCGTAACAGGTACCGGAGCTCCCTTGTAAATATCGGACGTCCACATATGAAAAGGAACCAAACCGATCCGCAACCCTAACCCCATAATTACAAGAAGTAGTCCTATTGTAAAGAAACCATTGCCACCTACAAAATAAAATCCGTTTTTAAAAATCTCTTTAAGGTCGAGACTACCTGTTGCACCAAATAAAAAAGCCATCCCATAAAGTATAAAAGCGCTGGAAAAAGTACCGATTAACAAATATTTCACAGCGGCTTCAAGCGAAGCGGCTGTATTCTTTTTTATTCCAATTAAGAAGTAGAGGCAAATGGAAAGAATCTCAAATCCCAAAAAAACTACCAGAAGATTGGTACTGGAAACCATTAAAATCATGCCGACTGTGGCAAAAATCAAAATAGCTGAAAATTCCGGATACGCAATATAGGCTTTTTCATATTGATTGAAAGCCATAAGCCAACACAAACCAAGATTGATTAAAAGAATAATGATAATAAAAAGCGTAAAATTATCAGCAAGATATAATTCTCCGAAGGCAAAACTATTTTCATTCCATAAAAAAAATACAGAAATACAGGTAGCAATTAGCCCTAAACCAAATTGACAACAAACCCAAATATTGGAGATCTTTTTAAAAATAAAATTGACAGCAGCAATTAAAATACCGGTTGCTGACAAAATTAAGACAGGAGAAATGACGACTATATTTGACATTAGCACAGAATATTTTTTCTACAATAGTTCAACAAATAAATGTTATTTATTAGCAGTTGTAGAATAACCAATACCACGGGTTTCTACAATTTCAATTAAATGCTTGACAGAGGGCTCTATTTTCTTGAGTAACAGATTCGGGTAAACTCCTATTAAAAAAATTAAAATAACGATTGGCGCCAAAACAAGAATTTCTCTGGAAGATAAATCTTTTATTCTTTCACTTTCGCTTAAAACTGTTCCGAAGGCCAGTTTACGAAAAACCCTAAGCATATAAACTGCGATTAAAATAATGCTCGTTGCCACGCATACCGCAACAAATTCATTTTGTGCAAAAATCCCAAGCAGAATTAGGAAGTCTCCCACAAAACCACTAAGACCAGGAACTCCGATAACCGAAAAACAAATAACGGCGAAGAACAAAGTCCAAACAGGCATCTTTTTAGCCAGCCCACTAAAGCTATCAATCTGAGCAAACGGCTTCCGTTCGTATAAAATCCCTACAATTAAAAATAGTGCGCCAACAGCCAGCCCGTGATTTACAATTTGCACCAAACTGCCTTGCACTCCCAGGGTGTTTATTGCAAAAACTCCTATCAAAATAATGCCTAACTGACTAAAAGCTATACAGGCAATTAACCTCATTAAATTCTTTTGAATTATTGCCGAAAGAGCGCCATAAAAAATACTTACCACACCTAAACCGAGGATCAGCGGCTTAAACTGCCACGCCGCAGAGGGTAGCAACGGCCAACAAAACCGCAAGAAACCATAAATACCTACTTTCACAAAAACAGTGTTTAAGAGTACGCTTACAGCAATAGGAGCTGTTTGGCAAACGTTTTTGAACCACAAGTGAAAAGGAAAAATCGGTATTTGGATTGCAAAACCAAAGGCAAAAAGAAAAAATAGCTGAACCTGGTATGCAGGAGGGATCTCAATTTTACTGAGTATTAAAAAATTAAAAGTGTAAATATTCGTTAAGCCGCCGTGATAAAAGTATAAAATCAAGATCGCGACTATCATAAAAATACTTCCGGCAATATTAAATACGATAAAGTTATTTGCCGCAATTATCCTGTCTTTCTTGCCCCAAATACCTATTAAAAAATAAAGAGGTAGTAATGTGGATTCCAAAAAAACGAAAAACAAAATCAGGTCTAACGATACCAAAGTACCCGAAAGGCCGACTTGAGTTAAAAGAAGCCCTATCAAAAATCCTTTATGGTGTTTCTTTATCGAATTCCATGAAGCGAGAATAACGATTGGCCCCATAAAAGTTGTAAGCAAAAGAAGTGAAATGTTGATACCATCGACGCCTAGAAGGTAGGATATTCCCAAAGAAGAAATCCAATTGTATTGTTCAACAAACTGAATATTTTCGATAGCCTGGAATTTTATGAACAGAACTATTGAAATAAAAAAAACAGATAACGTTGCGGCTAAAGATACTCCCCTTAAGACAGATAAACTTTCATTCTTAACAAAAATGAGCATTATGGCTGCAACAAAAGGCAAAAAAACGATAACACTCAAAAAAGGAAAATCCATTTACTAAAACCTACCTAATTACTTTTAAGCAAGAAATATGCAAAAATCATCACAATGCTCAAAACAAAAGACAATATATAGTTTCTGATCAAACCCGTTTGAAGTTTGTTTAACCACACACTTAAAGTTTCCAGATATTGGGGAATAAGTAAACGGATTTTGTCCAGAATTTTGACATCTATTAATTGTACAGAAATATTAGCCAAATAACGAGCCGGTTTCAACAGCAGAGACTGATACAATTCATCCATGTACCAATTGTGTGTTATAAAGTTATTCAACGGTCGCGTGGATAATAAAATCCTACCAGGCATTTCGGGCTTTACAAAATAAAGCAAGTAAGAAAACCCAAATCCGATTAATGAAACCAAAATTACTATTGCCGTAAAACTTATCTCGAGGGGTAGCATTTGGGGCTCTAAGTCGAACAAGTCTGTTTTAACGTAATTAGTAAAAACAGGTTCTAGAAAATTTTTAAGTTTACTATGATGAGGCAACCCCAATAAACCAACAGCGAATGCGAGAAAAGCAAAGATGTACAAAGGAATCGACATCGTCGGCTTGAGGCGTTTTATAGCAACGGGATTTTTAGTTGGCGCTGGTTCCGTATAAAACTTGTGGAAAAAACTTCTAAAAATGTAAAAGACAGTCAGCCCGCTGATTAATACTCCAATCAACCAAAAGACGAAACCACCTAAAGGCTGGCTTCCCAAAGTACGCCACAAAATTTCATTCCTTGAAAAAAAACCAGACAACATGGGTGTGCCGGATAAAGTCAGCGCACCGATTAAAAAAATTCGATAGGATGATGGTATTTTCTGCCGGAGCACAACACCTGTTTTAATTTCCTTCGCAGAATATTCAAGGTTACCAATACTGATAAAAAAAAGAGGTATAACTATGGCCTGTGTGAGCAAATGAAAAATTGCTGAGTCAAATGCTCCCACCCCAAGCGCAAGAAACATAAATCCGATTTGGCTTACGGCGGCATAGGCCAGCACCCGTTTAACATCATCACTGGTCGCGGCAATTGTAGCAGCTAAAAAAGCTGTAAAAAGACCAACAATGCTTAGAATGCTCATGGCCATAGGCGACTGTAGAAACAAAACATGGCATCGCGCAATTAAGTAAATTGAAGGCGCCGACAAAAATAAACCGGTGAGCAATACAGAAACCGGTATTGGTGCGATAACCGCATCACGCGCCCAAACATGAAATGGCACCATGGCTGCTTTGCAGGCAACAGCAAAAGTTAGCAGTAAGCAAATAGTGGTGGTTAATCCGGGTTCCGAAATCGTTCGAATAGACGTTCTGAAAATTTGTTCAAAATCAAAAGTTTTGAAAAAAGAAAACACAAACAGAACAGCCAATACGAGTAAGAAATCAGCAAATCTACTAAAAATAAAGATTTTTTTGCCAGCTTGAATATCGGTATCTTGCTCATAATTCAAACTTATGAGTAAATATGAGCAAATATTTATACCTGACCAACCCGAGAGCACAAGCAGAAAATTATCTGCCAGAACCAGGAGTAAAACAAAAAAAATTGACAAATTCATAAAAGCGAAAATTCTGGTAAACCCTTTCTGACCTCCCATAAAACCCATTGCGTAGATATGAATTAAACATCCCACACCTGTGACCACAAGTAACATAACGAGTGTTAGATGGTCAATCATAAAACTAATTTTAATATCAACTTCCGCCGTGGACAACCAGGAATAAATTGCCCGGGTTTCTGCAAAAGCTGTTTCTTGAAACCAGATAACTTCAATGAACAAAATCAGCGAAAACAAAAAGGAAAGAAAAACCGCGGCCGTACCCAGCCAACCGATTACTTTTTCCGACAGTTTAGTGTGCAAAAAACCGATTGCAACAAAACCCAGCAATGGGAAAATTAAAACAAGCCAAATATATTCAATCAATAAAGCTGTCATAACTCGGAATTATTGTCCCAGTAAATTAAATTTATCCACGTCAACAATTGCCTTCTTCTTAAAAATAGTTTTGACCAGAGCCAACCCAACACCCACTTGTGCAGAAGCAGCTACCATTATAAAGAGGACAAAAACTTGCCCATCGTACACACCCCAATAATTGGAAAAAGTGACAAAAGTTAAATTAACAGCATTCAACATCAATTCAATTGAAATTAGAATTAGAATCAGGTTCCGTCGAACCAAAACCCCGATAATTCCCAAAACAAATAGAATTGCAGAAAGATACAAGTAGTACGAGGCAGGAATCATGCTTTTAATTTATTTTTTGCTACTAAAAATGTAGAGCCCAGTATCGCCGAAAAAAGCAAGATCGAGATTATTGCTAATGGAAATAAGTATTTTTTAAACAGCAGGTCACCCGGACTTTTTATGTCATCAGACATGGGCAAGCTTTGTGACATATCGTCCACACCGGACTTTATAAAAGAAATGAACAAAGCCAGTAAGACTATTGAAGCTACAAGTCCAATAATAGAAGAATTTTTTAATCTGGCTTCCCCCGTTCCCTTGCTATTCATGCCAAATACCATAATGCTAAATAAAAAAACTACCATTATAATGCCTGAATAGAAAACAATATGAACACCGGCTACAAGCGGGGCATGTAATAAAACATAAAACCCTGCAAATGCCAGCAAAGACAAAACAAAAAATAATACGGAATAGACCGGATTTTTGTGGGTAATCATGACAAGTGCGGCTGCCACTGCGACAACCGCAAAAATGAAAAACAAGACGAGAGGCATTCTAGTAAAATATTAATGTCGTTAAAATAAATACCGGAACAAGAACTAAGACGGAATAGAACATAAACCCAAAAAAACTGGGCATTTTGATATCGGATTGTTCCGCAATAGCTTTTACCATAAAATTTGGTGCATTACCAATATAGGTCATCGCTCCAAAAAATACTGCCCCGGCACTGATGGCTTTCAGAAATATAGTACCATGCTCAGGCGACATTAACCAAGCTACACCTGGCAAACCAGACTCAGCTATCAGTTGGCCAAATTTACCCAGCGCGGTATTAAAAAATACAAGATAAGTTGGTGCATTATCTAAAAAGCTCGACAGTAAACCGGTAACCCAGAAATAGTGTAAAGGCTCGTTAACCGCATCAATGATAAATTTCAAACCGCCTTTTTCGCCAGCCCGCAACATGACTAAAGCCGGAATGATCGTAATAAAAATACCGGCGAACAGCTTTGCGACTTCAATAATCGGGAACCAATTAAAATCGTTGCCTTTGCGAAGAATTTGCGGCGTGAATTTTAATGACATTAGTCCCATTGCGATTAGAAACAAATCACGAATTATATTCTGCCACTCCATATGAATACCTAAAACTGTAATCTCACCAAGCTTAACTTGCCCGCTAAACAAAACTCCGCCCACAACACCGGCTAAGAAAACAACATTAAACAATCCCTTTATGGTCATTGAATATGTTTGCTTGATCATTTTATGAGTCTTTGGGTCTTCAACTTCAACATCTTCACTCAAAACGACATCATCAATCAAATCATCCGGAGCGTCCAGATGGCTTCCGATTAGATGCAGCTTATCATGCCAGCCTTCTTTGCGAAACATGTATGTATCCCACACTAAAAATGTAAATAGCAGAATACCGCTGACAAATAACATTTGGGGGAATAAAGCAAAAGTCCAAAAAAACTCGACGCCCTGCAAAAAGCCAAGAAATAAAGGAGGATCACCAAGCGGAGTGAGTGAACCGCCAATATTGGCAATGAGAAAAATAAAGAACACAATTAAATGGATTTTAGATTTTCTATAGGCATTCATTTTAATGTAAGGACGAATTAGCACCATAGCCGCGCCGGTTGTACCGACCCAGGAAGCCATGGCCGTACCAATAATTAGCAAGATCAAATTATTGAAAGGCACACCAACCGGCGCACCCTGAATCAGAATTCCACCGGAAACCGTGTAAAGCGCCCATAACAATATAATGAAAGGGATATATTCCAGAAGATAAGTGTGCAGGATTTCGTGCATGCCTTCACCACCGTATACTACCAAAAACGGAACGGCAAAAAGCAAAGCCCAAAAAGCAGAAATTTTCCCAAAATGGTGATGCCAAAATTTTTCAGCAACTAATGGAAAGACAGCAATGGATAGCAAAATTCCGACAAAAGGAATTACACTCCAAATCGGGAGTTCAGCCCCCATATCATGTGCGCCACCGCCTTCGGCAACACCGCCAAAAGCAAATCCGCTAAAAGTCAAAACGACAAAAACAGCCAAGATAATCTTATTCATTTTTCTCTTCCACTTAGATGAATAAACCATTTGAAAAATTTCCGGAGCGAAAACTCTTCCCCATTAGCTGCTCGTGTTATAAGAATTTGTTTTTACTTCGCTTAAAGAGGACAAAAATATTAAAAAATTGAAGCCATTTGAATGGTTAATAATAATATAATTGGTTTAAATGTCAAGCTAAATTTTGGTAAGAAATACGACATAAGATTTATATTCTAAAAGATATTACGATTAAAATTTTTTGTAATGAAATTCCTTGCATTATGGAATTCAGTTTTTATATTCTTATTAGAAGTATTACTTTGGGAGCAAAACTCCACGTCAAGTCACATCCAAAAAATTCAATCATAATCTTATTTCTAACATAAATTGGAAATTCAATCACCGGAGAATTTCATGTCAATTATTTCAACTAATGGGAAAAATTCAAACTGGGGAAAAGGTATTTGTGGCATCTGTCCGGCGGGCTGTTGGGTTGAAGTGCAAAAGGAAAAAGAAAAAATCGTTGATATCCGGCCGGATGAAACTCACCCACTTGGAATGATTTGCCGCCGCGGCCAGCACGCCCCGGAAATCATCTATTCCGAAGACCGTTTGAAATATCCCATGAAACGGGTTGGCCCCAAAGGAACACACGAGTTTGAACGCATCAGTTGGGATGAGGCCTATGACATTATCGTTGAAAATCTGGGTAAAATCAAAACTGAATCCGGCCCTGAAGCGACCGCAATTTATACAGGCAGAGGCGCTTTCGAGCTTTCGCTTTGCGACATGTACCAGCCGAAAGATGTTGCTGTTTCTTCGGCCTCAAATATTCTGTTCCCCTTTGGTTCGCCGAATACAATGGGCGTGGGTGCGCTGTGTTATGTTTCCTTCGCGATGATTGCGCCACATGTAACCATGGGCAGGATGCTGGTCAACATGTTCACCGATATGGAGAATGCCGAGCTATTAGTAGTTTGGGGCGCGAATCCGGCCACCGACTCCCCCCCACTGGATATGTCACGCCTTGAAACCGCAGCCAAACGCGGTGCGGAAATCATTGTCATCGATCCGCGTAAAACCGACACAATACAACGCACGGGCGCGGAGTGGATTCCCATTCGTCCCGGCACAGATGGTGCGCTGGCGTTAAGCCTGATTGATGTAATTATCGACGAAGATTTGTATGATGAGGATTTTGCCGAAAACTGGTGTCATGGATTTAATGAGTTGAAACAATACACCCAGCATTTTCGCCCGGAAGTGGTTGAAGAAATTACCGGGGTTCCCGCCGAAACCATTTACAACCTGGCCAGAAAAGTCAGCGCCGCCAATGGCGCCTGTCCGGTTATGTACACCGGTCTGGAATATTCCAACACCGGCATTCAAGCGATTCGGGCAGTGCTTTCGCTCTTCGCACTTTCGGGGCATTTGGATGTACCTGGCGGCATTGGCCTTTCCATGTTGAACCAGCATTTTCCAATCAATCGAAGCTGCAACCAGAAAAACCCAAACATCGACCTGGCGGTGGCGCGTGACAAAGTGCCCATTTACAGCGACTATCGCGGTGAGTCACATGCCAGTGGATTGGTGGATTCCGTGCTAAACGGCGATCCGTACAAAATTCGCGGACTGATTATTCATGGCGCTTCTGTCCTCACTTCCTGGCCGCAGACGCCGATCTGGCGTGAAACACTGTCCAAACTGGATTTCCAGGTTTGCATCGACCGGCAACTTACAGCCGATGCAGCTTACGCCGACATTGTGCTGCCGGCGACAACTATGTTCGAAATTGATTCTTACATGGTTTATGGCCCCATTTTCCGGCTGCGTGAAAAACTTGTTGAACCGGTTGGAGAAGCTCGAAATGATTACCTGATTATGGCCGAACTAGCCAACCGGCTTGGCTATGGCCACATTTATCCACAAACCGAGGAAGAGCTTATCCGCTTTGTACTCGATGGCTCCGGGTTCACGCTGGAGGATGTTAAAGAAGCGGGTGGTTGGGTCAAACTTCCCACAAAAATGATGGAATACAAAAAGTGGCAAAAAGGCGGTCTGCGCGAAGATGGTAAACCCGGTTTCGATACGCCCACCGGAAAATTTGAACTTTGGTCAACCACCCTGGAAGATTACGGCTACGAGCCTTTACCCAAATATGTCGAACCTAAGGAAGGCCCTGTTGCCAACCCTGAGGTTGCAAAAGAACACCCGCTGGTTTTCAACTCCGGCGCGCGCCCGCATACGGATTTCCGCTCGCAGCATCATGGCATTAAAGGGCTGAACAAAGACAATCCGGAACCAACAGTTGAATTGAATTTTCAAGATGCGGCTGGGCGCGACATTAAAAGCGGTGACCTGGTGCATGTGCAAACGCCAAGAGGCTCAGTACCCTTTCGTGCGAGAGTAACTGATGAAATTATGCAGGGCTGCATCGAATGCAACATGGGCGGCGGCGGCCCCGTCGGTTCCAAAGCATGGCAGGAATGGAATGTCAACAATCTCACCGACCTCAAAAATTATGATGAAATTTCAGGGTTCCCGGTTTATAAGGCACTGTTATGTGACATAGTTAAAATTGAAGAAGGAACAGAACGCAATAAAAGAATTCTCAATAAAAAAGTAGAAGCCTGCGGCCCGGTTTTCATCAACAATGGGGCTCCGAAAAATAAAAAGAATGGTCGCCAAATTTACCTCGACAATAACGCCACGACCTGGGTACATCCGGAAGTGAAAGAGGCCATGGTGCCTTTCCTGGAATCTATTCACGGCAACGCGTCGAGTATTCATTCCACCGGCAGAGACGCGAAAGAGGCCATTGAAAAAGCACGGCGGCAGGTAGCTAAATTGCTCAACGCCCGCCCGCGCAGCATTATTTTTACCGGCGGCGGCTCGGAGGCGGACAATCTCGCCATCAAAGGATTTGCCTTCGCCAATCGTGAAAAAGGCAACCACATTATTACAACCAGTATCGAGCATCCTGCTATTCTGGCCACTTGCAAATTTCTTGAAAAAATCGGCTTCGAAGTGACCTATCTCGAACCGGATGCAACCGGTAAAATCGCCCCGGAAAAATTATACAAAGCGATCAAACAGGAAACCCTTCTTACCTCGATCATGATGGCTAACAACGAAGTCGGCACCATTCAGCCCATTCAAAATATGTGCGCCATCGCCCACGAACGCGGCGTGATGTTCCACACCGATGC
>JAJDAE010000050.1 GCA_029262035.1 Candidatus Zhuqueibacterota bacterium | reverse complement strand
CAAACTAAAAATTAAGATTCCGGAGTCACCCGGCATGGATACATTTAGTTGTACGCAGGCCGCTCATAATGGTGAAATCGACTTCGCCCTGATGCTGGGCGGAAATCTCTATAGCGCAAGTCCGGACTTAAACTGGACCGCCGATGCCATCGGCAATATTGGATTTACTACTTTTATCAGCACCACACTAAACCTCGGTCACATTCACGGGCATGGCAAGAACACGCTGATTCTTCCTGTACGCGTCCGCGATGAAGAGAAACAAGCGACTTCGCAGGAAAGCATGTTTAATTATGTCCGTCTTTCTGCCGGTGGCTTCGATGCGCCTGCAACTGATTTGCCTTCGGAAAGCGAGCTATTCGTCCATTGCGGCAAAGAGTTATTTAGCGAATCACCGTTGCCCTGGTCACAGCTGGGCGAGCACCATAAAGTACGTGAGTTAATCGCGGAAACCGTGCCCAACATGCAGGCATTGGCGCAGCTCGATGGCGGCAACGAATTCACCATTCCGGGCAGAATTAAGCATGTGCCTGAATTTAATACTGAAAACGGCAAAGGGAACCTTGCCATTCTCGAAGCTCCGGACGTGCGTCCGCAAGATGGATATTTCAATTTAATGACCATGCGCTCGGAAGGCCAGTTTAATTCAATTATTTATGAAGAAGAAGACATCTATCGCAGCGTTGACCACCGACTGGTAGTTTTTATGAATCCACAAGACATTGCAGAAAATCATTTTGGTGCGGGTGATTCTGTTTGGGTAGAAAGTGAAATCGGCAAGATGCAGGTAGAGTTGGTCGAAGCGCCTATCCGCGCCGGCAATGTGGCGATGTATTATCCTGAAGCCAATGCAATTGTTCCGGGAAAACTCGATCCACAATCCCTAACGCCGGTTTTTAAACGGGTGGCTGTTCGTATTTTTAAAGATTAAGATTAACATTTCGAATAAAAAAAGGCCGACTATCTTGACGGATGGTCGGCCTTTTCTATTTCTTCGGTAAGGTTGAAACAATAGTTATTTCAACAAAATCATTTTTCCGGCCTTCACAAAATCACCCACACGAACTGAGTATAGATAAACGCCGGAGGCCTGACCTGCCGCATTCCAGCTAATGCTTTGAACGCCTGCTTGCATCTTTTCAGAAATCAAGGTGGTTACTTTCTGTCCGAGATTATTAAAAATTTCCACCGTTACTTGCGCTGCTTGCGGCAAAGTAAATGCAATGTTGGTTGATGGATTAAACGGATTCGGATAATTCTGTGCCAGCGTAAATTCTTCAGGCTGCAGCTTCGAGGATTCTCTTACTGAAGTTGGCTGATCGGCTGAACTATTCACTGCCACCACAGCATCTAAATCAAAATCGCCGTTAAATGAACCCTCCTGTTTCAAATCGCCAATATCTGTAAGTTTTACGAATCTGGCATAAGGCAGCCCAACATCCGCCAGGTCGAAAGAATCTCCACCGGATACCTCAGGGTCTGTTGGATTTTGATTATCTTCAGTTGGAGTAACGCCGGCGAAACCTTCGAAAGTAGTCGTGTCCCACGGAAACTCAACCCAATTTTGGCCATCCATGCTGACTGCCACATATGCCGCCTCAACAAAAGGCACACCATTGAAAAAAAATGCATTTTCAAAAACGGTGAAATCAACACCGTCGCCATCAACAATAAAGTTATCATTCATTTCTAAGATTATCTCGCCACCATGCCCCAGAGAAAGCAGTTCCTGTGGTTTAGATGAAGGATTTGCAGAGGATAAAGTCGGGTCAGGATCCGGCGGACCCAGTACGTTGGCAGGGAAAAAATTCTGCCCGAAGCCCGCGCCATCGCCCGGGGTAAAAGAAACCACAGCATCGGCCCAGGGCGTAGAAGCCGAAATCGGTTCGAGAATTGCCATATTTTGGGCGCCTTCGCCAAAAGTAAAAGTATTTAAAACCGAACCATTGGAAGCGTCCAAAAGCTGAACGGCATCGTTTGAAAAATTATTGACATAAAGATCGCGGGTCTTTTCATCAAAAAATAAATTCATTGCACCGCTGCCAACCAAAATCGGATTGCTGGAATCATTCGTAATTGCCAAAGTTTGGGCATTATAACTGTAGAGAAACCCGTTCGACCCATCGCCAAAATCCGCTACGTAGGCCGTCCCGTCTGTCGTAATTTTTATATCTCCCGGAGAACCGCCGATGGCAATTGTGTCGGTTACAATGGCGGTGAAATCTGAGTCGCCAAAAGGATTAATGACGGCAACCTGACCAAAGATATCAACGAAATTTCCGGTACAAATCACGTGAATCTTGCCATCGGGTGAAAGGGCAAAAGCTTGTGGATTCGTCGGTACATTCAGTGTTTTGGTAACCTGATTAGTGCGAATATCGATTACAGAAACACTTGACCCGGCATAGCTCGGAAAGCCCCCGGTATTGGCAACATAGGCAGTATTATTGACGACAAGAACGCCTTGCGGCCCAATGCCGACATCGATCGAGTTCAGTGAATCGCCAGTGACTAAATCTAAAACAGTTACCGAATTTGCAATCAGACTGGTGACATACGCTTTTTCTGTTCCGACAAAAGCCATATCCCAGGGATTGCTGCCTTCAGTCAAATTTATTGTATTTATGATCGAGTCTGTCACCCCATCAATGACGGTTATGGAGGCTGGCACAGAATTGACAACATAGACTTTATCGCCCTGCGCGTGGATTCGGTTCGGCACAACGCCAACGGTCAATAAATTATTAGTAATTTCCATGGTTTCCAGGTTCATTTTGGAAACCGTTCTGCCAAGCCCGTTAAGTACATATAATGTGCGCGGGATTTCCTGCGCAAATATCCCGGCCTGCCCTTGAAGGGTTAGTAAAATTAAAATTGTTGTAAAAATTTGTTTCATGGCCTCTCCTCAGAGTTTATTAAATGATGAAATAAATGAATTAATTTTCCAATAAAATTTATCGTAACATGGATGCTATTTGGCAAAATGAGGCTCCTTTCAATAAACCAACTCCACGCTTACACGCCAATGACGTCCCGGCAAAGGTGCATTCTCAACCATTTCATAACTTTCATCAAAAAAGTTGTAAACCGTACCTTTCAAATTTGACTTCACTTTTCCAAACTGCTTGCTGATGCCCAGACTCAAGTCATCTACTGTGTAAGCAGGCATGCGAATCGTATTTGACGAAGTAACGAAGCGGGCGCCAACAATTCGTTTATCATAATTTAGCGCCACGCTTGAAAAATTTAGCAGCAAACCAATTTTTGAACTTTGTTCCGGGCGGTAAGTCATTATTTTATTTTGGGTTGAAGGACGCTCACTGCGATTGACCGCATCAAGAATTACATGGCTCACATCCAGCTTCAATCTCTCTTTCCATAAATTCCAACCGGCGGCAAACTCCCAGCCTTTTAGCATGGCATCTGTATTTGTGGGCTGCCACGTAGCAAAAGAACCCAGTTCCCAGACGATCAGATTTTCAATTTTATGGCTGAAATAGTTGCCAGAAATTTCAAGCCAGCCCAACACTGGAATTCCCATTTGTACGCCCGCATCAAAATCGATACTTTTTTCGGGCAGCAAATCAGCGTTGCCTTCGACCCGAAAATCCTGAAAAAAGAGATCTGCAAAAGTAGGCGCCCGAAATGAACGACCGGCATTTAATTTGAAGTTGAGCAACCATGTGCTTTCAGGAGAAATAAGTAAGCCAAACCTCGGGCTGAGAAATTGATCTTCGCGGGTTAGACCGCTATTTTCATAGGAAATCAAATCAAAACGCAAACTGTGGTTAAAGCTAAGTTTAGACAAAAAAACTGGTTTAGGCAGTTGCCATTCGTTGCGAGCGACCAATCCAAAGTTCAGATTATCGGTATCGCTGACTGCTCCTCCCAGACCAGAGAGTAAATCATCGTCTTTAAAATCATCATTTTGTAAGGTGGTTTGAAGGAAAACTGTTTGTGCCTGGCCAAACTCGAAAGAGCTTTCAAGCACTGCCCGATTTGATTGAATTCGATACTGTGCATGATTAGCCGGAACTGCTTTATATTTTAACGGCGCATCTGCCGGTGGGTTATTTTCAGACTCTGTTTCATTAACATACTGCGAAACCAGGAAACGCAGGTTTCTTTTTTCAGCTTGAAAAGAATAACTCGCGGCTAAAATATGGCGCCTGTTTTTTGCAGTTGCATAAGGTGTCCAAGAAAAAACAAGTCCGGGCAGACCACGATCTGAATTGAAAATATTTGTTTGAATTTGATAGCTGTGATTGCCCCGGTTTAGTATCAGCTTACCAAAATAATTGTTTGATGAAAAATCCGAATTTAAGCGAGATTCCTCAAGGATCGTATTATTTGAGCGTTTGTAAGAGTAGTTAAAATCATTTTTTTCGCTGTGGGTTTCAAAACTAAAAAAATAGTCAAGACCGCTAAAACTGCCGGAAGCAGAGGGTTGAAGCCCTCGCGAATCATAAGAACCCATTCGGGTGTTGACACGAATTTCATCCAATGGTTGTTTTTTTGAGATAATCTCGATCACGCCGCCCACAGCGCCACTGCCATACAGACTGCTGTTGCCGCCTTTCAACACCAGAATTTTCCCAACATTTGCCAGCGATACCTGGTTTAAATCAACCTCGCCACTGAGCGGATCATTGAGGGGAACGCCATCCAGCAGCACCAGAACCTGGTTGGCGTTGCTGCCACGGATAGAGATTTTTTTAGTGCCGCTGCCACCATTTGTAGCAATATCAACTCCGGCTACATTTAGCAAAATTTCAGCAACTGTGCGGGCGCTACTTTTTTGAATTGCCTCAGCGCTGATGATTTCCTGAAAAATGCTGCCAGTCTGGTTCTCCCTGCTGGCCTCGATACTCACTTTATCCAGCGCAAGCACAACAGGTTTTAGCCGGAAACTGACCTGAGCCGTGTATTCCTTGCCAACCGAAATATGCCTGCGGGTTTCGGACTCATAGCCCATAAAAGTCACACGTAAATCATACTCCCCGGCAAACAGATTTTCGATGGTAAAATGGCCTTCTGCGTTTGTGGCGGTGCCGATACCAGAACCCAGAACC
>JAJDAE010000049.1 GCA_029262035.1 Candidatus Zhuqueibacterota bacterium | reverse complement strand
ACGGTTGAACTGAGCAGCCCATCATTTTTCCGGTATTGGATAACCTGATTATCGTTAAATTGAAATAAACCGCGCTCAGAGCCGATCCATAATCCTCCGGTTTGGTTTAAAGATAATGCCCTTACCGGTGAAGCAGAATAGCGATTGAAAGGTTTAAAAGGATTGAGTGTTCCGGAATTAAGAGTATAGAGCCCTTTGCTGGTACCAAGCCAAATACCGCCACCATTGTCGAAAACAAAATCATGAATAGTTGCTGAATTATCGACAGATGGTTCATGGGTGATTCTCCTAAAACTATCTGTGGCTTTGATATATCTGAAAAATTGGGCTTGAGCTCCTGCTGCATAAAGGTCATCATTTTGGTCTTCTTTAACCACATTAATTTCACAACCCAAGCCCAAACCAGCAGCATAGTATTTTATGCTTTTTTCGGTGTCAATTTTAAATACACCATTTGAGCCAGCCTGACAAACCCAGGCATTTTCCGTTTTATCCAGATAGATAGACAAAATAGCCCTGCGATTGGGCAGCACAATTTTATTTGTCAATTGTTTGTTTTTAACAATGCTCAAACTGCCGTCGATATGGGCAAGCCAGAGGCAGTTTTTACGAGCCGCGAGACTTGAAATTAAAGGTAAATTGTCATGGTCTTTGATATCAAAACGTACGGTGACAGATTCATTTTCTACATTTGTCGAGCTGTTCTCTATTTCATATACTTTTTGTCCATCCGTTGCAAGAATTGCGTTGTTGGCTATGTTCAATGATTGTATGGCGAGATTATTGTATTCAAGAATTTTAGAAAAATAGGAATCGGATATCAGCGAGACACCATCATCGCTGGAGATAAAAAGTACATTGTTCTTTAAGCAATTTAAATTATTGATGGAACTGAAATTCTTGTCAGAATAAGGTGTTGTGGTGTATGAGCTGTCAGAAATGTCTAATTTATGGATTTGGTTATCATTAGTCCCAATAAAGACACTCTGTTTTCTATCGGCGGCCACACTGGATACATTTTTTAATCCGGATATCCGTCTAATGGTTATTTCATTAAGGAGCCTTTTCATAGATATTATAAAAAGGCCATCGCTGCCTCCAAAGATAAAGCGATTCTGGTTGAGCTTAATTAATGTACTTATGGTAGTTTGCGGCATCAAAGAGTTGAACTCAGTGGGTGAAAATTTTTCGCCCGACTCATCATATTGCAAGAAATAACCGGAATGTGAAGCTGCCAGAAGTCGTCCATATTCATCCTCAAAAAATATAAAGGAATGAGTATAGCTATTTGCCATATATTTTTGCGGCAGTTTGTAACGTTTGAGGGTTTTATTTTGGTACCTTACTATTGCGTCTGTTTCACCAATCCATATTACTTCGTTTTTGTCCCGATAGATACATTTGGGATAGTGCAGAGTGGAGTCGAGCATTTTTTCTGTGCCGGGAATGACCTGAACAATTGTCGGTTCGAAGGCGTTTACGGATATCAGGCTTAACCCCATATCCGATAAAATGAATAAGTTATCCCCGTCTAACAGCAAATCCTTAATGTAAAGACTTGGCAAATTTTCAATAAAAGTAGTGAATGTCTTTCCATCAAATTTGACCAAACCGGCATCGGTGGCAATCCAGAGGAATCCGTTTTTATCCTGTACACTTTTTTTGGTGAGATTAGTTGGCAGCCCATCCTCAATACTAAACTTTTCGTATTGTAATGTTTGGCTTGATATACCAATTGGGGAAAGCAAAACAATGCAGAAAGTAGCAATGAGGATGATATGGATAATCGTTTTGTTCAAAGTAAACAAGCGTCCTTGTGTTTTCAATTGAATATAAAATACCTTAGTTTATCGTCTGATTTAGGCCAATTCTTGATTTTGATTGAATGATATTTTATTGCCTGTATCAGCCGAAAAACATCCTAAATAATAAGGGAGGAGTCAGATGGGGCGAATACACTAAACCTGATGAGAGCAACGCCGCCTAAAATCTCTTTGAAATTTCAGTGTAAATTTACTACTGATGAAACACCTGACAGGGTAAAGGAGAGTAGACTGGGTGTCAAAGTTATTGGAGAGGTTATAAAGGATGGACTACAAATTGTATTACTTGGGAGTCTGGCAGGAATAAAAAAAGCCTGAACCGCAAATGCAATTCAGGCTTTTCATTTTATGAAATGTGTATTTTGTTAAGCAGTGACTCCAGCCATATAATAGTTTAGCTTTGCTGCAAGCTCCGATTTTGGACGAACTCCCACAAATCGGTGTACTTCTTTACCATTTTGAAATATGATTAATGTCGGAATACTCATAACACCAAACTTTGCGGCAGTTTGTTGATTTTGATCTACATCCAATTTCCCAATAGTAGCCTGACCATCAAACTCTTCGGCAAGCTCTTTAATGATTGGAGCAATCATGTGGCAGGGGCCGCACCAGGTTGCCCAAAAGTCGACGAGTACCGGTTTGTCTGATTTTAATACCTGGTTTTCAAATTGGCTGTCGGTGAAATTTAAAACTTTATCCATTGTTACTCCTTTGTTAGATTGCAAACCTTTCAGTTATCATAACCCAACGTTAGTTCTTTTTATTTCCAGTTTACCTATTTGATGTGCTTTCAAGAAAAAAGATGCAAAAAAATATTTGAATCTATAAAATTATCTATCCAAGCGATGCAGCAAAACATGGAACAAATAATAAAAAGGTCAAATCTTCTTGCTTTTTTTTTGAAAAAGAATAACTTCGCAAAGAATTAACAGAGCATGGATAATTTATTGAGTTTGATGCTTAGGTCTGCTCGTTTTGACTTATTCTTTTAGAAATTCAGGAATAATCCCGATTAATGGGAATTGGAATCAATATTCGATTATGTTGCTCAACAAATTAAACCCATGGTTGCATAAAGCATTTTTTGAATTATATAAGTCAGAGTGAGGCCTTGTATGTCTAACCAAAAACTTTCATTTTTTGAAACAGTCCTGGCATTTTTTGATAAAGCGGCATCTTTCACCAATCATCCAAAAGGATTGCTTGATCAAATAAAATATTGTAATAGTGTCTATAAATTTAATTTCCCACTAAAATTGCGTAACGACGAGTACGACATAATTCATGCATACCGGGTAGAACACAGTCATCACGCATTACCGGTTAAAGGCGGCATTCGTTACAGTGAAATGGTCAACGAAGATGAGGTGAAGGCATTAGCTGCTTTGATGACTTATAAATGTGCCGTAGTAGATTTGCCCTTTGGCGGCGCCAAAGGCGGTGTAAGAATTGAGCCGCGTGATTATAATGATGGCCAACTTGAACGCATAACCAGGCGCTATACCTCAGAGCTAATTCGTAAAAACTTTATCGGCCCCGGAATTGATGTACCTGCGCCGGATTACGGTACGGGCCCGCGTGAAATGGCCTGGATGGCAGATACTTACCATACATTCAACCCCGGACAAATTGATGCAAATGCCTGTGTGACCGGCAAACCCATTGAGCAGGGAGGTATACATGGCCGAACCGAGGCCACCGGTAATGGTGTGTTTTATGGTGTGCGTCATGCCTTGAGCTATGCGGATGATATGAAGGCGCTTGGTCTTACCACTGGAATAGAGGGGAAAAAAATAGTTATTCAGGGGCTTGGGAATGTTGGGTATCATGCCTCTAATTTCTTTCAAAAAGCAGGTGCGTTAATTGTAGCTGTGGCTGAATACGATGGCGCTATTTATAATCCCCAAGGTATCAATATTGATGCCTTGCAAAAACATCGACAGGAGACCGGCTCTACGCTTAACTTCCCCGGAGCAAAGAATTTTAATAACTCGCTTGAGGCATTGGAATATGAATGCGATATCCTGGTACCGGCAGCCTTGGAGCGACAGATAAATGATGAAAATGCACCCCGAATTAAGGCAAAAATTGTAGCAGAGGCAGCAAACGGTCCTACTGGCGCTACCGCTGTAGAAATTCTTAAAAAACGCGGTATTATGATTTTACCGGATATGTATCTGAATGCCGGCGGCGTAACCGTTTCATACTTTGAGTGGCTGAAAAATTTAAGCCATGTTCGTTTTGGCAGAATGAGTAAACGTTTTGAGGAAGCCTCAAATAGTGCGCTGCTGGACTCAGTTGAAAAGATGACAGGAAAAAGTTTAAGCCCGGAAGAAAAAAATTTGATTACACACGGTGCAGATGAAATCGATCTGGTTAATTCCGGTCTGGAAGAAACGATGATCAATTCATACGATTTAATTCGCAATCGCCTAAAAGAAACAAGCGGAATTGATGACTTGCGAACTGCTGCCTTTGCCCTGGCAATCGATAAAATCGCTATCTGCTACATGCAACTTGGCATTTTCCCTTAGATGCAGATTGCTTTGTAGTGTCGAATTCCGGCAGGCTGATTGCGGATGGGCGGTTTTCATGTCGTCATTCGCACACACAAAATTTCATGCCTGAGAATCTCTCAACGCTTAATGTGTTGACAAATTATCCTTAAGTCTCCCTTGATACTTGATAATAATTTTGTTTAATTGTTTCAGTTTTTCAACAAAACCCCGGAGGGAAAATGTTAAACAGAACTGTCTTTTTCTTATTTGTCTTTTTAACCACGATTCTAAATGCTCAAAACGATAAATTGACTTTAGAAGATATCTTTTACTCTGAAAAATATTTAGAGCATCAAGTCGGTGAAATTCAATGGCTTGCCGACGAATCAGGTTTTACTTATTCAAGGCATCTTAATGATTTTGGCTATGAGCCAATCGCAGATTACCAAATAATTTTCCACGATGTAAAAACAGGGAAAGAAGAAGTTTTACTTACCGAAAGCGAGGTCGAATATAGCGGCGCCAAGGTTGGTTTGAGCCATTACCAGTGGAAAAAAGAATTCGACCAAATGCTGATTGCCGGTAAGGAGAAAAAAATCTGGCGGCATTCTTGGCAGGCAGCTCACTTTCTTTATAATATCAAAACAAAGAAAATGACGCCCTTGGCTGAGGGCGCTGCTAATCTTCGGAATGCCAAAATGTCCAGGGATAGCAAAAAAGTAGGATATGTTCGCGATTTTAATATTTATGTGCATGATGTTGCAACTGGGCAGGAAAGGGCGCTTACTTCAGACGGCACCCCAAATGTTTTGAACGGCGAATTTGATTGGGTTTATGAGGAAGAGTTTGGTTCTGCAAAAGCATTGAAATGGTCGCCCGACAGCAAGAAAATTGCTTTTTGGCAGATTGATCAAACGCGCATTAAAGAGTTTAATTTGCTGGATCAAATGCCGCTTTATAATGAGAACTTTGAATTAAAATATCCCAAGGCGGGTTCACAAAACGCGCTGGTTAAAATAGGGGTTGCTGATATTGCAAGCGGAAAAATAATCTGGATGGGCTTGGGTACTGAAACCGATATTTATATCCCAAAAATATATTGGGCAGGGGATAACCAACTTGCAGTACTCAGGTTAAATCGTCACCAAAATCATGCTGAGTTGCTCATGGCTGATATTACCACCGGTGCAACAAAAGTAATCATCGAAGACAAAAATGAAACCTGGGTCGATGCTTATGCCGACGTTCTTTTTCTAAGAAAACAAAAACAGATTATCTGGCCTTCGGAGCGTGATGGCTACCGGCATGCTTATCTTTTTGATTATGATGGCAATCTCGTTAATCAAATTACCGTCGGCAAATGGGAGACCAGCGTTCTCGAGGATGTTGATTCAAAAAATAATACTCTTTATTTCTATGGAAAAAAAGATTCCCCGCTTGAACAAAACGCTTACAGAATTAAGCTTGATGGCAGCGGTCTGACCAGAATTTCTCAGCGTGCCGGCTGGCATTCCGGTTCGTTTTCACCTAACTTAAATTATGTTGTCGGGCGATTTTCTGATACAGCTACGCCCACTCAGGTTTCGATTCGAGAAAATGATGGCAAACTGGTTCGCTTTATCGAAAAGAACGAGATGCCTGGTATGGCAACGGAACGACTTCCTAAAGTTGATTTTCTAAAAATTAAAACTGAAGATGGCGTAGAATTAAACGGTTACATAATCAAACCAACAGGCTTTGATGAAGACAAAAAATATCCGGTTGTAGTTTATGGCTATGGCGGCCCCGGGTCACAGACAGCCTTGAATCGGTGGGGAGGAGCCAGAACACTTTGGCATAAATATCTCGCAACCAACGAGACCATTGTATTTTGTCTCGACAACCGCGGAACCGGTGGTCAGGGCAAAACCTTCAAAAATTTAGCTTATGGCGATATCAGCAAGTGGGCGGTTCATGACCAGATTGAGGGCGCTAAATATTTGCAATCCTTGCCGTATGTTGATCTGGAGCGGTTGGCATTTTGGGGCTGGAGCGGCGGCGGCTATCTCACTTTGATGATGACTATGCGTGCCCCTGAATATTTTAAAACGGGCGTTTCGGTTGCCCCGGTCACCGATTTACGATTTTACGATACCATTTGGACTGAAGCCTACATGGGACTGCCGCAGGAAAACAAAGCCGGCTACGATGCTGCAAATGTTCTGGAGTATGTCCAAAACTTGAAAGGCAATCTGCTCATTGTGCACGGCACGGGCGATGACAATGTTCATGTACAAAATACCATGCAGGTAATCAGCGCGTTACAAAATGCTGCAATTAATTTTGACACGATGATTTATCCGAACAAGAATCACAGAATTCATGGCGGCAAAACGCAATTGCATCTGTTCAAATATATTGAGAAGTACTTAGGGGAGAATTTGTAACGACTCAGATCAGCGGCAGCAAAAAGTATAGCTAGGAATGAGAGCGCCGCTTTTTGCTGTCCGAGTGCCTGTGCATGTTAGACTATTTCGTTTGGCATACGATTATCTGAGTCCTTTGCTCTAAATTCGTAACTCTATGATCAATCACGTCAAAGTGCACTGAAATGTATTCGCCAAATTCTTTATATGTCCACTCTCTAATATGGCATCTATTTCTTGGTGGGCCCCAATAGCCTCTATTCCATGGCTTATACAACAAACTTCGATCTGGCGTTGATAATATTAAATACTTATATATCATGCCTTTAATATAATCGAGTAACTCATCAGGATTAACTAAGTGTTCAATAACATCGGAACAAACAACTACATCGGTGGTTATATTTGGTTTGGTAGAAAAGTCTGATATTTGCCATTGCCTTTCTGGATATCTTTTTTGCAGCATTTCAACATTGACTGGAACTTCTAATCCGAGCGTTTCACACTCTCCTAAATAGGTGATTAACTTATATGCTGATCCGCACCCAATATCGACAATAGACTTTAAATGATTTTTTTTTATTAGCCCCAATGCATGCAGGTATACTTCCAACTGCCATTTGTCTTCATTGGCTGTGTCGTCATAGTGATTATATTGGGATCTTGCCCTATAAAAGCGATTAATGCAGTACTTCTTGGGCATACCATTTCTCCTTAACTCTTGTGTTAGAAACTGCAACTGTTTTGTTGGGTTCAAAAAAGGTGAACCTTACCTACCTGGCTGTTGAATTTTTGATTAAAGATTCTACAATTGCATTCGCGACAAATGCATGTCCTTGCGCAGTCCAATGGCCATCAATTTCATAGTAGAGTTCAGGGCGTTCATTTTTATGAGGAACAAATAGGCTTGGGACTTGAAAACGTTGTAAAAGTCTATTTAATTTTTTTAGTCGTTCACCTGAAATATTAACAAGAATTGCGAAGACAGGCCATTGTTCCTGCTGACACACCGTAAGAGTTTCCTCCCATAAACGGTATGTTAAGGTCTCTTCAAAACTTCTTGTGTGATTTTCAGGAATCTTTTCCTGCTGCCTCAAGTTTTTCCTTTTCTTATCTTGCCCAAAGGGAAAATATCCCGAAAGCTTAAAAGAGTGAAGCACCTGGAATCCAAATCCCACGAGGTAAGACCGGGAAAGCCCTGGGAAAAATTCGACAATCGTTTTTATCCGTTCCTGGATATTCGGAGGAGGGATTGGTAACTCAACGAGGTCATTCGTAGGGGACAGAGCAAAATAATTTTCCCTCCTGTTGTCCCCAATGTCATTGCTACAAAACTGCAAAACAATGAGTTTTGGATCTAACTGTTTTCCTTCTCTTTTTAAAAATTTAATCCAATATCCATTACCTGAGTTACCAATTCCTGCATTGACTACCGGAGAAGCAGCTTTGTTGTGTTGTTGAAGAAGGAGTTGGTGGACTAATTCCGGAAACTCTTCTCCATCCGTCACTCCATAGCCTTCAGTAAAAGAGTCACCCAGAAAAAGTAAGGGATTATAAGGAAAGCTCTCTGGCTCAGGTCCCCGAAAACCTAAAGAATTAATAGAATAATGCATCGTAAATTCGGGGGTGGTTCTTTTTGCCTTAAAACTTTTCTTTAACCGTTTTCCATAGACCGGGTCGTACTGAGTAATAGAAGGGCCAACATCCCGAACAAATCCGCTTACCCGTAATAATAGTTCACCTGCCCCTATGGCAATGACTATTCCACAAAAAAGAAGAAAAATTTTACTTTTGAAAAACATACGCCAGTGGACAATTTTCAAAGGTTTGCTCAAATTCATAATTCCTAAAAATAGTTATGGTAAGTAAGTCCTGTAAGTTAGCTATAACGCGGTTTTGCTCGTACCAAATTAATAAAACGCACCACTAATACCCTCAGGGGTGTAGCCCGTCCCACCTCATGCGGAATTGGGCGTCTATAAATGAACCTATTCGGAATCTCTGTTCCTAAATCATATAGCCTCTTCACTCCATCAGGTTTGCCATGATGCAGGAACAATCTGACCAAAAATGGCATTAGTTAGTTCCACGAGATGTGTATCTCTAAAGATAGCTTGGTACTTTGGATCTCTCCAGGAAGTTTTCCATCTTTCGAGGACTTTCATTTCTTGGGCTTTGCCATTTTTAGCCATCCCATTAAAAGAGCTTCCACCTCCAATTGATGGCACCTTTTGAAAGGGATCACCGTTGATGTTTACACCGAGTCGTTGCGCCAAATCGATTCTATAGTTGGAATTATTGAACCACTCATTGAAGTTGATGCAAATTAAATTTAACCTTTCTTGTTTGCCAGGGTCGATAAAAATTTCAGCATATTGTTTGTATATTTCAACACATTGTTCAATATCTTGTGCTGTGGCTAATGACATGCGGAGTAGACTTGCAAAAAGATTAAATGCATCACGCAAGACAACGATACGGTAACTTTGTTCGCTACACCCTACATTAA
Organism: Candidatus Zhuqueibacterota bacterium; assembly: GCA_029262035.1. Classification (GTDB taxonomy): domain Bacteria; phylum Zhuqueibacterota; class Zhuqueibacteria; order Oceanimicrobiales; family Oceanimicrobiaceae; genus JAJDAE01. The sequence continues at coordinate 1,922 of JAJDAE010000049.1, read as the reverse complement.
TATCATGCTGCTTTACATACTCTGAATACGCAATGTTTTCGAGAAAAGAATTCTCATAAGAGATGATCAGGCAATCCTTAGGTGTAAAACAGCGTATGGCGTTCCAGTCTACATCTTTATCTCTCATTGAGTATTCAATCACTTCCTGATTCCGCGTAAGGTATCGGTAAAGATTTTTAATACCCTGCCGTGATGGACGAAACCTTGGTAGACTCGATTGAAACCTTGATAGACTTGATTGGCACAAAGGTAATCCCTTCACATTAATTTCTGTACAACTGTCATAGGGACTTGCACTAGTCACATCATTCAGATGTACAACCCGTTTACCCATGTGATGAATCAACCAATGAATAATAGCGTGATTGCCACTTCTTCTAATCCCAAATAGGGCTATTTCCTTCTCGTTTGTTACATTCATGATAGATTGTCAGTTTGATTTTTTTCTACTTTAATTATAGTTTATTATTTGCATTGCATAAAGTAATTTTACGAAAGCTTGGTTTCCGAAGTAAGATTTTGCCCAAAAGTGTTTGTTGGTTAGTAAATTCATAAATTTTTTCTGCTTGGAGAGAAAAAGGTTTTAACCTGAGATCGAGATAGCGAAAATCACCATCTTTGATATCTGTATTTAAGGTTGCGTCTTTTGGGTTGATGCAATTTGTAATTAAAAAATATTTATAAGACTTTAAAACAGGGAGAAATATTTCAATATTTGAATTTGACAAATGTTGCAGTACGTCTTTAGCAATTAATAGGTCGGCTTTTGGAAGGATTAATGGATTTCCGGAATATGAGTTAAACTTTATTCGGTCATTTCCGAATTGTTCTTTGTTAGAATGTATAATGGATTCAACCACATCAAAACCTTCATAGATTGCATCACCCCAGTTTATATAACGGGAGAATTGCCAATCTCCACAACCCATATCAACAACTGATTTAATATCGTACTGTTGAAGAAAGCCCTCTATAAATTTAACATATCGTTTTGTATGAACGGGATAAGATCCCTCACCAGATCCATGACCCCACTCGTTATTTGCATAAATTTCTTCGAATCGTTTAATCATATAATTTACAGATAAGATGGCTACCGACGATGTAGGAAAAGGTCGAAAAACAGACTATTTTTAACTTTTCCGCGAATTTGTTTTTCTCTATTAAGTTGTGAATTTTATTAATGCTTTCGTATAAGCCTATATGCGAGATTTTCTTGTGTTTTCAAGCAAACTATTAAGAGAAATATTTTAAACGTTTAGGCTCTTTCTTATAAAATTGTTTAAAGTTTAGACCTTTTCCTACAGCCTCAACGCTTCGCATCACCGACAAAATGAAATGTAGTAGTGAATGCGATTGTTAGTTAAAACTCTCTATTTGTACCAGCATTTTGGTAAATAAAGAGGAGGATTTTCCGAATTATCATAATCTAACGGGTGCGGATAATTATTAATAAATGATGTACTATTTACACGATCATTGCGCAAGAAAGTAAGCTCTGTTACTAAAGGTATCTCTATGTTCCCGTTTTTTATAGAACCACCATAGTTATTTGGGTGATTATGGACACAACTATGTGTCTGTAGCAACTTGCCAAAGACGGGGGAGATCAAATTAAAGAATGGTTCATTCCAAAACAGATCAAGCCTATGAAATTCAGCTACAATAATTCTAAAACGCTTCAATAGTTGATCGGATACACCTAAAAAAACCTCATATTCGGAACCTTCTATATCAATTTGCAGCAACAGTTCATCTTGTGACTCTGGCATAGATGACGCGACCCAATCGTCAAGGGTCATAAAATCATCATTTGTTGTAACGCCAATATATTTTTTTGTAAACTGAAAAAGTTCATGCGATTCGGGTAGTTTTTCAACAGATTTGTCTGCCATGAATACATTCATACCCATATTCGCACA
>JAJDAE010000048.1 GCA_029262035.1 Candidatus Zhuqueibacterota bacterium | reverse complement strand
CCTCAACCGAAATAGGCCCGGCACTGGCATGGCAATCAGCGAATTTTGAGTTTATCTCGGAAAACACCACAGAAAGCATAGCCTTCGACATCATCGCTCGGAACAGTTCCTCAGGCAGGATCGACACTCTAATCCGTGATTCCCGGGATACAAATGTAAGCCTGACCGACATCGATGCAAAACTCTATCCCAAAATACAATTACAGGTCACTCTCCAATCTGAGGATGGTCTGTCTACCCCGCTACTCAAATCGTGGTCGGTGGATTATAAGCCGCCGCCGGACCTTGTGGTTGGCAACGAATCGATTCTGCTGAACAAGGACACCGTGCAAACCGCAGAGCAACTGAACTTAGCCATTGACTCCGGGAATTTCGGGCTAAGCGCCAGCGATAGTTTCACCATTAGAATTTCTATGGCGGAAAAAGGGCAAGCTCCACAGCAAGCACAACTCATGCGGGTACCCGGAATCCCTGTTGATGAGTTCGCTTCGTACGAAACAGTTTTAAGCACCGAGAACCTGCGCGGAAGAGTGACTCTGAATATTGAAATGGATGCGCTCAACGAAATACCGGAGATTAATGAGTCAAACAATTTGACTTCCTCCGAGTTCTGGGTGGTGGATGACACGCTCAGCCCGGATATAAGATTGACTTTTGATGGACGCGAAATAACCCACGATGAATTTGTTGCACTCTCACCACGTATTATGATTGAAATCAATGACAGCGGCGCTGTTCAATTTACCGACACGTCGCAAGTAACCATTTTTTTGGACAATGATAAAATTCCTTTCGGCGTGGGCTCCGGACAGGCCGAATTTATCCCCAATAGCAATCCGGGAGATAATGAACTGAAAGCAACGGTGCTCTTTACACCCACCCTGACTGATGGTGACCATGTACTGGAAATCATCGCCAAAGATATTTCAGATAATTCAAAATATATTAGCAATAATTTCATTGTCAGCGAGGATTTCTCTCTGACTAATGTTATGAATTACCCCAATCCATTCAACCGCACAACCGAGTTCACTTACATAATTACCCAACCCGCCGATGGCGTTAAAATCAAAATTTTCACTGTAGCCGGCAGATTGATAATGATTCTCGACAACTTACCGACACGTGTGGGTTTCAACCAATTTTTATGGGATGGCAGAGATCGGGATGGCGACCGAATTGCCAATGGTGTTTACCTTTACAAAATTATCGCCAGGCAATCCTCTCGCCAGGCCGAGGTCATCGAAAAATTAGTCATCATGCGCTGACCGGCATTTAAACTTTTTAATTTAACTTATCTAAAACTTTGAGTCTGCCATTTTGGGGAGCTGGTTTTCAAAAGTGAATTATCTTGCTTTTTAACCAATTTTTGTTAATATTTTGTACTATTCAACCAGCAAAATGAGATTCCTGACTTTTCAAACCTGCAATAGCTTTGTAGAACAGTTGTAAATCCGAAAACATCGGAGGGAACATGAACATTCAGATTATTCAAGACAATATCATTAAGTTGGAAGTTGACGCAATTGTTAATCCGGCCAACTCCGAAGGCGAAATGGGTGGCGGCGTTGCAGCAGTAATAAAAAAAGCGGCCGGAAAAAAAATAGAAATGGCAGCAATGGAGCAAGCCCCCGTTCCCATTGGCGAAGCAATCCTTACCGAAGCCGGTAAATTAAGCTGTGAGTTTATTATCCACGCGCCGACCATGAGAATGCCCGTGCAAAGAACATCCACCGAAAATATAACCAAAGCAATGCATGCAGCACTTCGACTGTGCCGGGAATTCGATCTAAAAAAAATAGCTATTCCCGGCATGGGGACCGGCACAGGAAGAGTTCCCTTTGAAGAAGCTGCAGCAGCAATGATTGATGCCATCAAAAAAGAAGAGTTTTTGAAAAGCCCGGACATGGAAATTATTTTGGTAGATAAAAACAAAGAAATGGTTCAAGCGTGGGAGAACTATCTTGCCATGCCAGATGCTGATACCGACGAGGAAGAGTGAGCTGGCTAACAGTCTCCACAAACCAATCCGAACATGCGCTGCCTGCCGGAAAAAAGCAACCAAAAGCCAACTTTTGCGCATCGCCAAAAAAGATAATTTAACCCTCGAAATTGACATCAAACAAATCAAGCCCGGCCGCGGCGCCTATTTATGTTTCGATGAAAAGTGCTTTCGGCTTGCGGTGAAACGAAGCCTGTTTGCAAGAATGCTAAAGCAATCAAAACCAAATTTAAACTTAGACGACCTACTTAAAATACTCGATGCAAGAACCTGATAAAGTTTTGAAAATACTTGGATTTGCGAACCGTGCCCGCAAACTAACGCTCGGCATGACCGCAACCGTCTCGGCTTTAAAAAGAGGGGGATTGAAATTGATTATCCTGGCCGAAGATTGTTCTGAAAATACCCAATCGAAAATTCAACTGCACAATCGGCACAACCTTCAAGTCCTAGAGTACAGCAACAAAGAAAATTTGGGTCTTTTTTTCGGGCGAGGCGAGGTTGGCATTATTGGCATTCAAGATCAAGATTTTGCAAAATCCTTAAAAAAACTAATATTGAATTATACAAAGTCACCCTGAACGGACTCACCCTTCGACTCCGCTCAGGGTGAAGAGCTGTCTACAAATATTATCGAAAGCCCCTAAATGAGTTCTATTTTCCAGGATAAAAAAAAGCTGCGCCAGCAAATACTCAAAAAAAGAAAGGCTCTCTCCCCGGAATGGCTCAATGAAAACTCCGGGTTAATCCATAGCAACCTCAAATCTCTTGCAGCTTTGAAAAAAACCAAAATCATTCACACCTACGTTGACTGGCAAAATGAAGTCAAAACGCAGAGTTTGATTTCTGAATTATTGGAAACAGGCAAGCGGATTGTTGTGCCGATGGTTGACAAAAGTACCCAACAACTTCAACATTTCGAAATTAAAAGCTTGTCCGAGCTTAAACCGGGTGCGTTCGGGATAATGGAACCAAAGAAGAACCTAAAGACAAGCGTTGGCATTGAGGCACTTGAAGTAATTATCGTACCGGGTGTGGCATTTGACCTTTCGGGTCATAGGTTGGGATATGGCGGCGGCTACTATGATGCATTTTTAAAACAGACGTTGGCGCTCAAAATAGCCATTGGTTTTGAATTTCAAATTGTAGAGAAAATCCCCACACGTGCTGAGGATGAAAAAATTGATATTTTGGTGACGGAAAAACAGATTTATGATTTTTGATGAAAAAGTATTAGCGGCCGCTGTGGTTTCGCCACACTATAAACGACATTGAAGGCGCTTACCCCATTTCAAAAATTTGATGGGGAAACTCCTTGCCCAACAAATCATAAAACTCCTGTTCCAGGGCTTTACCACGGTTTCTGCCATACCATAAATGCAATTTAGGTAGGATTTCATCTTTGTGCAACCCTGCGGCTTTTTCCCGGGCAAATAATTCAGATGCTTCTTTTGGCCTTGAGCCCCACTTAAATAATTCGTTGCCCGCTTCATCAAATGCAACCAGCAGGGGCATGCTTCGCGCTCCGTTTATTAAATACTTATCCATAATATCGAGATTCATGTCCCGCAGTAAAATTCTCATTTTGATCTTCGGATTACATTGCGCAAATTTATTAATGTATGGCAGCGTTTGTGCAGAATCCCCGCACCATGGCTCGGAAAGCACCATCCACAACTGCGGCTCACTAATTTCCCTGATTTCCTGACACAGTGTTTCAGGCACATGGTACGTACGATCGATCCTGCCGGAACGTTGGATATTAAGTGGTGTTATTTCAAACTGCTCTTTTTTTTCTTCATTTAAATCTTCTACGTTAAAGCCTTCAAAACTTTGCTGCATTACCTTGAAATACTCATCGTAAGTTAAGCCATTATGTGGCCGTTTGTCTTTAAAAAATTCAGGTGTCATCCATTTTCTCCGCGTTGGCACATTTTCTATTTTCCATTGGTTAGATTCATTAACCGCAAAAAGGATGCAATTTATTTCATAGATTTTTGTCAATCTATCACAGATTTGAGTAAGTGATTATTTGCATTTTTCACCAATACTAATTTATTAGGCATATTTTAAACTTTGCTCTAAAGCCCACCTATGGGAAGCGTGATAAAAGTCATAGTTGCTTTCAGATAAACCGTGCCAATGAAATTCATGTTCACCCTCTTGTACCACGGAGGATGTAAATTCACACAGATAAAAATTCATGAAGCACCAAAAATTTACATTCTCACTTTTGACTTCAAAATATTGTATTGCTTCACAGATTGGTTTTAGAATTTTGGCATGTCTGCCGCATTCCTCAAGGATTTTTCTAACAATGACACACTCTGCGTTTTCACTCTCTTCTACTCCGCCTCCGGGCAAGAATAGGAAGCTATCCCGACCCAATTACAGTCGTGACCTTGTCTTTGTCTCTTAAAATGGCATAGGCAGCATGTCGATCTTTATATTTTAAAGTGGAGTTTTTATCATCTAGTTATTATGCCTCACGCCCTGTTTAGCTGGGTGCTTTTCAAAGGTTGACTTGCCAAAGTATGCTATTCAGAGTTTCTTTCTTTTCATAATACTTTCCTTTGGAACTGTTTCCCATTTTTCAGCAGTCCAAGCTAATCCAAGAAAAGTTCCTATTACTAAGCCACTGATTGCCCCTATTTTCGCTCCTTCAATTGCGTCAGCTCCCTCTTCACCAACGGCCGAGGACGACGAACTACCACCCAGCAAAAGTCCGACAGCTCCCCTCCCAAAAAGCCTAATCCGCCCCCTATTAAAGCCTGATTACTTTTTTTACCACGATACGTTTTTATTTTCTTTATAGATTCCCATTTAAAAGATTTTGTACCTCCATCTCTCAAAGAAAGGATCAGTACCTCATCATTTAGAGAATCTAGGTTTCCTTGATATTCAATAGAATTCTCATAAATGATTCGAATTTCAGGGAACGGAGCAATAGATACGGCATCTGCTTCCTGTGCTGAAGCAATTCTTGAATAGCCCGTTAAAATTAATACTACTAAAGCGGCACCAATAATTGTTTTTAACTCTCTCATAGAAATACTCCTTCGTATATAAACCTATTTTCAGAAGCTCTATTTTAGCCTCTCTTAATAATTGTTTCAAATTCCACAATACCTGGATTTGGCAGGTTAATTTGATTTCTAAAAAGCAAGTTCCGTTCCAGAGAGAATAGAGCTATATTTGGAACGACAACGAGAGAGTCGTGCAAAATATGCGCCTGCATGCAAAATCTTCACTAGATACAAATGGAACCTACAGCTAACTCCACTTATTTAAGTGATATCCAATTTGCATTTTGGACATCCGTAGCTTATCAATTTGCATCGATTAATCCGGGTATGTAATCCCAAGGCAATCTGTCGGCCATTCTTTCCCAGCTCCAATATCCGTATGTCCTGATTCCGATGCCATCAGCTCTCAATCCATTTTTATCACAAACGTTTCCCGAAGTGTCTATCAGAATTGAGTCACCAGTTAGAGTCAGCATAGATATTTGTTTTCTCGCATAACCAAACTTTGCCCCAAATTCAAAATAGTCCGAAGATGTAGCCTCTTTTGTGTAGTGCAGCATTAAGTAGTCAGGGAAATCCAGCCGTCGCTGATTTTTAGTTTCGCCCGAGTACAATATCCTATTTGTATTATATAAACGCTGTTTCTTTAATTTTCGCCAAGGATCTACTACCGTAAAAACATTGAAACCAGCTTCAGCCAGGAAATCATTATCTATCCGTATTTTCTGGTTGAAAGCGGTCGTAAGCTCTGCTTCTTTGCACAAAGTAGCCAGGAAATGTTTGATAGAACCGTTATAGGCTTTAAGTCGATTCTGTTGCCAGGTTTGTGCTTCCTCCTGTGTTTCCGGAATTAACTCCTCAAACCTGGAAAATCCTCGTGTCATAATGAGCCGATCAGACGCCGTGTAAATTTCGAGAACATAGTAGATAACATATCCTAACGCCCTATTTTCTATAAGTAGAGGAGCTTGCGCCGTGGCCACGAACCGACGTCCGTCTTTGGAAAAATCCAGAACGTGTGGATTTAAAATTTCGCAGTGTATGGCATTTTCGGTGGCGCTAAAAAAGAGCGTTTTAAATTTATCCAAATTCATTTCCCAATTTTTCACAGCGCTCGCAGAAATAGAGATTTCGGGCGCCTGAATTGGTTTCGGATTCAATTTAATTTCCATAGACTCATCGATTGGTTGTGTCACAACAAACTTCTTTCTATCCACTTCATAACCAAGTCTGGAGGAAATTAAGTCAAAGGTCCCGAAAGGGATACTATCGATAACAAACTCTCCTTTATCATTCGTCGACGAACCCATTAAAGTATTGGCGAGAAAGACGTTAACGGCTTCAAGAGGCTCATCAGTTTCTCCATCCAAAATACGGCCGAATAGAGTTGCTCTTTTGCTAGCTTTTGTTGCTTCTGTGGTCGCCGCCAGCAGCACAATTTGGTTGTCACCAAAAATCTGGACAGCTACGGACGTATTTTGCAGAAGTTGCTCCAAAGCATCCTCAACTAGAATATTCTCCAATGTACATGAAACCTCAATATCTTTGACCAGCCGATCGCTGAAGATGATATCATATTTCGTTTGTTCAGCCATCAGTTGTAAGGCTGTGCCTAAAGGCACATCTTGTAATTCTAAGGATACGTTCTTACTAACCTCTGAAATAGCCGAGCTGGCAACGGAAATACAGATTAGATAAAAAAAGCCAAGGGCATGAAAGATTTTTATTTTGGATGATTTACCATTCGTTTGAGACATTATGACCTCATAAGAATTAAATTAAAACAATTATCATATTGAAATGATGTAATGGTTCCCTTCAAGAATAAACTTTAAATTTAACGTCAAACAAACATAATTCAGTACAGACTCAATTGGTTTATTATGAAATGTTCCGGTGAGGGTTCTTGTGCCCAACTGCATCTCCGCCAATTCAATACGAGCGTCATAAAAACGCTGCAATTCGGCCACAACTATTGCAAGGGGCGTTTTCTCGAAAACAATTCTACCGTTTAACCAACCGAGCAATCTTTCAGAGTCTACTGCTATCGGCGTGTCAGGGACAGTATTATTTCTGCACGCACTCATCTGATTTGCAGTCAAAACTACTTGCTGACTTTCCGCAGAACTCCGATTATTAAAGGCAACTTTACCTTGATTTACAATTAGACGAGTATTTTGCATTCGAGTCCAAATATTGAACTTTGTGCCCAACACACGAATGAGGGCATTTTCGGTTTTCACAATGAATGGCTTTTCATTTGGTACGACATCAAAAAAAGCCTCCCCGGAAAGCAAAACGACTCTTTCAGAATCCGGAAACGTTTCAGGATACTGGATATCACTGCCATTATTAAGCCGAACTATGGATCCATCAGGTAAACTGACCTCAAGTTGCTGAGCATTTTGCGTTTGTGCTTGCAGCCATCGCTGTCCTGTTTGATTGTTGTAAAGATAGTAGCTTCCAGCAAATATAAGAAGTACAACCGCCGCCGCAACACTAGCCCGGCGAGTCCAGTGATGTTGCCACTTATGAGGAGGATTGGATGCTTTTATTGGCAAGATACGCGCTTTCATTTGGTCGTCCAGCCCGAGTCTTTTTTGGAGTTCAAGCCAATTTTGAGCAAAGTCAGGAAAATCATCCGGCTCCTCGGGGTTTGAAGATTGCCAGATTTTTTCAAATTCAGAAAAATGTTGCTGGTTTTGCGGAGATGCGTCCAGCCAGTTTGCTAGTGCTGCTTTTTCTTGCTTTGTAAGCTTATTGGTGAAGTGATGCGTGATGATGGTTAATAGATCACTATTCTTCATGATACTCCTTTTTAAGTATGAGAAGAAATTGCCGGTTTGGTTGACTAACCGGACATGAGTAAGTACGAATGAAACAACAAAAACCCTATGGGATTACGAAAAAAAGTGTAGAAAAGGTAGAGTGGTTAAAAAGGGATGCAATTTTTTTTGAAGAATTTTAAGAGCTTTACTCAACCGACTTTCGACCGTTTTAATAGAAATATCCAAAGTCTCGGCGATTTCTCGGTTTTTAAATCCCTCGAATCGACTGAGGCTAAATACGAACTTTAGTGGTTCCGGCAATCTATCGACGGCTGCAATAATTTGCTCTCTCAGTTCGAAGTCATCATCTTGATAAGAAAGGCTTTGAACTGAAGGATTCTGATTTAAATAATCAGCCTCTCTAACACTTTTTCGAAGATGATCGATGGTTAGATTCTTTGCGACGCGATATAAATAGTTTTTGATAGGCTTGTCTGGTTTCAGGTTCTTTCGACTATTCCAGACTGTCGCAAAAGTCTCCTGAGTTAAGTCATTTGCGAGTTCATAGTTTTTTGTTTGCCGCCAAGTAAAACTAAAAATCGCTTTAGAATAACGAAAATACAAGGCTTCAAATGCAGTAGCATCCGAAGCCTTAACTGCCTTGGTTAATTCTGCATCAGTCTGTTCAGTTTTAAGGGATGACATCGGTCTCCTATACCAACCATCATAAAAAGCACTGCCAAAATCAACTTAAAGTTCAGCAAAAAAACAAGAATTAAATTTAAGGCATTCTTTTTTCAAGTTTTCCGACAAGACCTGTAATCCAAATCTACATCCGGCCTGCTGATTTTCAAAACATAGCTTTCTTCATCACATATGATTCTAAAATTAAAATCCAGCTCTCCGGGCAACGAAATCATCTCACCTTTTAGATAAAATAATTATTGTGCGATCTCAACTGCATATTCAAGTGTAATTTGAATTGATGAACAATCTTCTTTCAGGCTACCTATTCACTAGTAACAAGTTAGGAAAATATTCTTTTTCGTGGGTTCAGAGACATCATATTTAGGCAATTTATTGATTTTCTAAATCACTTCTTTTTATAAGTCAGCTTATTCAGAACAACCCCGGTATTCTTGCCATCATACATCACAAAAGTTAGTTCATTTTGGTTCAATTGCAATTCCGAACGCCAATCACCGATCTCCCCGTTTGCGCTGAATGAGCGCCATTCATGCTTTAAAATTGAGCCTGACAGTTCTGCAATACCTTCATTGATGGTGCCGTCTTTATCAAATGCCCAGAACACCATGTGTCCTAGTACAGGCTGCCAACCGTACGTGGTGATAGCAAATTCCTGCTCAATGCCATCAACAATTATAAAATTTCGCACTTCAAGAAATTTTTTATCAAGCACGGGTTTAAATACCAATCTCGACTCAAATTTGGCGCCATCATCCGCAGTACCGGAGGCAGCCCAGGTTCCTGTAAACAATCTGGTAACTTCAGGCAACGAATTGGTTTTTTCAGGCTGAGAGAAACCCGGACGTGAAAAAATTAAAATCAGAAACAACAGTGAAAAATGGAAATAGTATTTATTCATGGTAAATTCCAAAGGGTTATACGATTTGACTTATGACGAAAAGAATATACTTATGCAGTTTGTTTTTTTCAATGAATTTAAACGAGATGAAGGAGACAAAGTGCTGACGGTATCTTTACGAGCAGTGTCCCTATAAGTGCAGGGGATTCTATCCTGCTTTTTTATATGCTATCTTAATCCAATCCAACAATTCTTCATCAATATCTTTTTCAGATGCCAAATTAATTTTGTGCGAACACATTGCACCCGATTGAAGTGCTTCAAGTTTTCCTTTTACTTCCTCACCTTTTAGGTTTAATCCAACTTCAAATCTTGTTTTAGTAGCAGGCTGTAAAATAGCAAATTGCTTATTTCTCCTCAAACTTACGTAGGCATTCTTGGGCGCTATTTCGACATCCTTGCCAAATTTGAGAATTTCAGAAATCAACCTGTCATACAATGGGCGAAAATGTTCCTTACCGTTATACTGCTTTTCAATCAATTCATCTTTATTTCCGGTGGAACCTGCGTCGGAACTCCTTGCTTTGTGAGCAACCAGATTCGCAAATCCATGCGTAAACGAATGGTTTTCTTTCAGAAATTTTATTATTTGGCCGTGCTTCTCAAAATTCTCTTTCTTCACAATCTCAATCCACTGCTCCAAAGTTTTACCTGTGTTTTTATACAGGTTCTCAATCATTGTTATCGCTGCTTTATCCATTTTTTCCCTTTCAATTCAAATTATCATTTTAGTTATTTTATTCATCAGTCCAAAAACTTTTAATCAACCATTAGAACCACTCCTTAAAACAAGGAGGGGAAACCCAAAATTGAAAACTGATTCAAAAATCTCCTCCTCAATTGAGGAGTGGATTTAGGGGTGGTTCCCCTATGATTTCTTATGGAACTTTGGTGGATTTGTCCAATCGACTGCGCCGTGTTCAAATCTATAAACCAGGCGTGGCAGAACAGCATCGCCCCAGGCAGCGTCGAAATATTCGTAGGCTTTGTCCCAGTCTTCGCCATTGCCCCAGCCTGTGTGCACGAGCTTAACCCTGGTCTCTTGCTCACTGATTGCCTCGAAAAAAACCATGACCAAAGTACGCTGCTTGCGAATGGTCGGAATGCTCGGCGGTGCATTCCAGGTAAAGGAAAGAAATTTATTTGGTTCAACAGACATCAGCTTCAAGCCTTCCCCACCACGGGAGCCCGGTTCCGCATCGGGAAAGAAAAATATTTCGTAATCACCTTCTACTTTTAAGTCAACATTACAGCCGGGAGCAAAAAAGGATATTATGCCTTCCGACGTTGTCCAGGCATGCCAAGCTTCCTTCAAGCTCGCTTTTACCACAACCTCCTTTACTATAGCTCTTGCACCCTGAGCAGACCAAACATTGGCAACCATATTCACCTCTTTCATTTATCAAAAATTGAGTGCCGCACTTGAGTATGGTGGGTTTACGTCATCTATTCTTCAAAGTTATGCTGAAATCAGCGCGGCATAATCCTACCCGCTTAGCCAGCACCAATGGCCCGGTTTGATATTAATGATAAGATAAAAATTTGAGGAAATCAAAAAAAATATTGGATCGGGACTAATCTACCAGAACTCTGTTGCCGCCATCCTTTATGGCAGTTTGAAGAAGTACCCCGGCTTTTCGGATCATTTCCTTCAGAGAGACTGCTTCCATTGTATAAACACCCGTACTGATGGTTACTTTCAAAGTTTCGCCGGCAGCTTCGAACGGAGTCTGTTCAATTTTTTTTCGCAGGTTATCAAACAGAGAGAAAGCAAAACTACGCTCCAGGTTGATATTTAGAACGCAGAATTTTTTACCACCATAGCGGGTTAACACATCCGTTTTACGGAACCGTTGGTGTAAAATCTCAGCCACATGCTGAATAATCAAATCTCCTGTTTTTTCACCATAGGCATCGTTCAAGAATGAAAAATGGTCTATGTCGATCATGGCTGAAGTCAAATGAATATGGCCGCGCTCAGAGTTGGCAAATAACTTTTCCGCTATCTTATAAAAATACCGCCGATTGGAAAGTTGGGTTAAATGATCCGCATTGTTCGATGAACCATTACCACTGTATTTTGGTAATAGTGCTTCGTTTTGAGCGATCCGAAAGCAAAGTTCCTCGGGTGAAAACGGCATCCGGATAAAATCACTCGCGCCTGCCTCAATATATTTCAAAGGTGATTGAACATCTTCTTGCTCAACAATAACAATTGCTGAAATTTCATTCTTATTGTACTTTTTTCTTAATTCCTTAAGAAAATACAATCCATCACTTTGGGAAACATCATTACCAAGAATAATCGCATGGAAGTCATGGTTTTCATGAAGGCATTTAATGGCATGCTCAGGTGTGGCGGAAGCTACGGAACCATTAAATTCGGCGGGATATCTTTCCGCGACATCCCAAAGAAAAGAGCCGGTTGCTACAGCTTCGTGTAATAATGCATCCGTTATTTTTCTGGAACAGGAATCGTCGTTATCAACAAATAATATTTTTGCCATTTGGGGCTCTAAATTCTACCTACTTATAAATCGTAACAAATTGTCGTAAAGTTTAATTTTAACAGGACTTAAGAACTGAACAACAAATTTGTTACTGATGGCACTTTTATTGGTCAGGGCCGCTGGCCTCCCTCCGTTTGTTGCGGTTTGTAGTCAGAGCTTGCTCTGGCTGCTGCGTTATTTGCAGAGCAAGCTCTGACTACGAACGAAAAACTCTATGTAAGCAAGATGCTTGCTAAACATGTTACAACCGTTTATTATGGATTATGCCCGTTTAAAAACCCAGGGATACATCTCAAAATACTTTGTTTACCTGAGAACAAAAAAAGAAGTATCTTATTTTAACAAGCCAGTCAATCTAACTTTCAAAAAATCAAAGGAAAGACGATGTCAAAATACATAAACTTAATATTAGTAACAGTTCTAGTTTTATGTACCAACCAGGCTTTCGCCCAAAAGGAATCCATCAATACGGTTTTGTATAAAACATTCTCAAAAAAAGGGATTGATTCTGCGGTAAAAAAATATCACAAATTGAAAAAAGAGGACGACGATAAATACGAATTCGCTGAAGCAGAATTAAATATCCTCGGCTACAGACTTATCGCCGAAGGCAAAAACAAGGCGGCCATTATAATATTTGAACTAAACACAAAAATGTATCCGGAATCTCCCAATGCTTTCGACAGTTTGGGTGAGGCCTACTTGCGAGCGGGTGATTCCGAAAAAGCCGCTCAACAGTATGAGCGAGTTCTGGAAATGACGCCCAAATCTCAGCTCGATGATAAAACCAAAAGTTTCATTGAAAAAAATGCAGCTTCAAAACTGGCATATATAAATTCATCGGAGAGTGAACGGGAATCAACTGTACTTGAGGACTTCCTATCTAATTCAGAAAACCCTTACGGACGCCTACATCCGGACGCTCCTCCCGAAACTGAATTGTGGGGACAACTTGCCGGAGAGTGGCAATGTACCGCTCAGATTTTGCAGCCAAATGGTCAGTGGGGACCGGGCGGCAAGGCCAAATGGGTCTGGAAATATACCCTCGATGGATTTGCTGTCCAGGATGTCTGGTTTGTCGAGTGGCTGGATTTACCGCCAGGTATGGCGCAAATCAATCGACCTTTCGTGGGCACAAACTTCAGGATATTTGATCCTGAAAAAGGCAAATGGGAGGCCATCTGGTTTGCCAACAACAAAAATCGAATGAGTACATTTGTGGCAATAAACGACGGTGACAAAGTCATCATGGAAGGTAAAAATCGCGGGCGGCATTCGCGCATTACATTTTACAATATGTCTGAAAATTCCTTTGACTGGAAAAGTGAAACATCAAAAGACGATGGCAAGACCTGGCAAGAAACAACGCGGATTCATGGAACGAAAATAAAACGGGAAAACCGGAAATCGTAGAATATAGCTGTCAGGGGCAAACGTCGTTCGCCCCTGACAACACCATCATTTTAACAACAACATTTTCTTTGTTTGAACAAAACTCTCTGAATTCGATTTTATCTGAATCTTATAGAAATACATTCCGGAGCTGACCCTTTTCCCTGAAAAGTCCCGTGCATTCCACGTGATTTCATACAAACCCGTTGGTTGTCTCTCATTCACAAACTCCCGCACTTTTCGGCCGGCGATATCATAAATAATTAAATACACACTTGCCGATTTTGACAAAGTATAGCGAATATTGGTTGTCGGGTTAAACGGGTTCGGATAATTTTGTTGCAACGCAAAAGAGGTCGGCTTTGGCGTATCACTCACAGCCGTCGGAAACAGCACGGTCAAATCAACTTTAATGCTGATTTCCGGTTCCTGCGGATCATCCGAATGCACCAACAAGGTATCGGAATAATCACCCGGAGCCAAACCTGTGGTGTATAACATTACTCGTACTGAGTCGCTTTGTCCCGGTGCTGAGACCATAGAATCCGGGGTTATGCTCATCCATGGTGAATTTTTTATAATCTGCCAATTTAATTGCCCTGTGCCCTGATTGGCGATAACAACTATCTGTTCAGTGCTGTCCCCCGGAGTAAGGGAACCCACCAAATGATTTCGTGAGACATCAATATCCGGTTGGTTAGTATTCACCGTCAAATAAACCCTTACTTTTTTTATCGGAGAATTTGGGTCACTCGAATTAATCATCAGAGAGTCAACCCATTCGCCCCCGGAGAGCCCGGTGGCATCGATGGTGACGGTGATATCTTCGCTATTTCCCGGTGCTGTACTAGCTGCATTCGGCGTAACATCCAGCCAAGCGGCTTGCCAGCTAATCGACCACTGCAATTCGGAATCACCGCCGCTGCCAATATTGAAAGAATGTGTGCCGCTTTGCCCCTCATCAAGCGTGCTGATAAGACTGTCTTGCGAAACAGTTATCCGCGGCCCGTCACTTTGTTGAATCGTAAAAGAAACCGGCAAATTCAGTGTTGGCGTATCGGCATCATTTGAGCTAAAAACCAGCGTGTCGTGATGGGTTCCGGTTTGTAAACTATCGGATACGAGAATAACGGCAAGTGAAAACTGGCCGCCTGCATTTATATTGCCCGAAGTCTCGTTCGGCGTAAGCCAGGTTTCCTGGTTCGTCAACGACCAACTCAGGTTTGTATTGCCCACGTTCTGTATTTGCAGTTGCTTGTTCGTATTGTTGCCGATATTTACCGTTGCATCAATGCTCTCCGGCGTAACCGCAATTTGCGGTCCTGAACCGGTTACTGTCATTTCAAACGGCATATTTATGTTGGGTTCATCCGCATCGTTTGAATTGATGATAAGCATCCCGGTGTAAACACCTGCGCTTTGATTTGCAGCATTTGCTGTAATTTGGCTAAACGTAGAGTCGCCTGGCGTTAAAGTTCCGCTATTATTTGTTGCACTCAACCATTGGCTCTGGAAGTCCCAGCCAACCGTATAATTCAAATCACCGGTTCCGGTATTTTTAATCACGAGTTGTTTCGTTATCTGGCCGCCTTCGGGTATGGTTTCCTGAAAACTCGTGGGCGATAACACAATATTTGGTGCGGTAGTTACCGACAGAGCTAACGGAACTTTTATCGGCTCCTGGCTTTCTTCATTTGCTGTAATGGTTAATGTATCAGTATAGGCGCCCTCGGTTATAGCGGCTGTATTTATTGTAATTGTAACCGTATCTGTAACACCCGGATCGATGTTTCCAGTTGTGAGAGAAACGGTCAACCATGCGGCTGTTTTCGCCAGACTCCAATCCACGCTGGCAGTGCCGGTATTGCTGATGAAAAGAGATTCTGTTGTGCTTTCTCCTATACCAACTGAAGTTGACAGGTTTTGTGGTGTAACCGCCAGCACACCAGCCAATGGCACGGCCATCACGCAGTTAGAAAATTCCGATGTACTGTTATCGGGCGCTGAGGCGGTTGCTGTGATGAACTTGCCGGTTTCAATCTGATGAGGCAATTGAACAGAAAAATCGGCATCGCCGTTTCCATCAGTAGCGATTGCGATTGCATCTAAATAAGTCTGGCCTTCACCGTAACCTGAAGCATCGCAGGTATCGTTTACAAAAAACTCAATCCGAAAAGTTGTATTCGCTGTGCTGTTTAAGGTTCCGCTAATCAAAAGATTACCACTGATTGCCGTTGTCAGAGCCGGGTAGTTTTGCCAATTATTCGGCCCGGTATCAGCATCGCCATCATCATTTGCTGTTACGCCATCAGAACCAAGATCGATGCCGCTTGAATTATCATTTTTGTAAATTGCGTTTGACCAAATTTTAATACCTGCACCAACATTGCCCATCAACGCGACACCGCCGCTTTCATTAAATGCGATGGTATTGCCCTCACCGTTGTTTGCGCCGCCGATACTGCTTTCTTCAGTTTCGCCAAAAACAATAATGCCTGCCGCGTGATTACCGATATCGATGGTACCGGTGGTGTCCGTGCCGATAAAATTGCCCAGATAAAAATTCCTCGGCGATGACTCAATCCAGATACCTGCATCGTTGTTATCCGCAATTACATTTCCAGAGCCCACTTGGCCGATAAAATTGCCTTCGGCGCCGTTCATAATTTTTACGCCGGCAAGGCCGCTGCCGAGGGGCAATGTACCTGTGGCATCAGTGCCAACAAAGTTATTCAAAATCAAATTACCGCTGCTGGCAAAATCAATAATCTGGATACCGTTGCCATTGGCACCAGAAATCAGATTTCTCGCCGTACTTGAAACACCCCCAATTGTATTATTTTGCGCGTCTCCGGAAACCTCTACGCCGAGCCCCCAGGTGTCAAGCTTGGTGGTCCCGGTATAATCGGTACCAATATAATTTCCCTGCACATCGTTATTTGTGGCATCCGGCCCGATAATATAAACGCCCCCGACAATGAGATTCCGGTCAGCTTTAGTCGTTCCGCCAACCTTATTATTTGAAGAACTAACGAGACGAACTCCACTATTGCCGGTGTTCCCTGTTTCGATTCCCGACGCCTTGACTTGCAAGAAGTTCCCCTGTACAACATTGTTGTCGCTGAAATCAAATCCTAATGCAGCGCCTTGAGTGCTTCTGATAGAAAGGCCTTTTATTATATTCCCATCTGCCGTAAAGCTCAAGCCGGGATTGCCATCGGCATTTATTTGCACCATAATTTGGGTATTCAAACCATCGCCAAAATTATTGGTGTTAGCACTTGCGCCCGGCTGTGAATAACCGTTTATATTCACCGGATACCAGAATGTTTGCTGCGCACCTGTAAATTTAATATTAAAAGACCCTGTTTGTGCCACGTTAAATGTGATGTTCAAGGTTGAGTC
>JAJDAE010000047.1 GCA_029262035.1 Candidatus Zhuqueibacterota bacterium | reverse complement strand
CTTTTTTTGTGCACAGGCAACTCCTGCCGCAGCCAAATGGCCGAAGGCTTATGCCGCAGTTTGCGCGGCGACTTGTTTGAGGTTTATTCTGCCGGGATAGAAACGCATGGCCTTAATCCTAATGCTGTAAAAGTAATGGCTGAAGTTGGCATCGATATATCCGGTCATAAGAGTCAAAACATCAGCGAATTTAATGACACTGAGTTTGAGTATGTTGTCACGGTTTGTGATAACGCAAAGGAAAGCTGCCCGTTTTTTCCGGCCAAGACCAGACTGGTGCATCATAGTTTTGAAGACCCGCCGAAATTGGCAGCCAATGCCAAAACAGAAGAAGAAAAACTCGGCCATTACCGCCGTGTCCGCGATAAAATTAAAGAATTTGTTTTAAGCTTGCCGGAAGCGCTTGAATCCGGCAGAAAATAGATACACTGAGGCCCCAAGCCAAAACCAAGCAATACAAAGGAGGAAGTTATGAATTCATTAGTTATGTTTTTAATAGTAGGTTTAGTCGCCGGCTGGTTAGCTGGGCAGATCATGAAAGGCAAGGGTTTCGGCCTTGTTGGAAATTTGATTGTTGGTGTAATTGGTGCATTTATTGGAGGTTATGTTTTTGATGCTGTTGGTATTGCATCTTACGGTATGATTGGTGCTATCATTGCTGCGCTTGTGGGTGCAGTGATTTTGTTGTGGGTTATCAGTCTGGTTAAAAAATAATGAGCCAACCGGCTTTTTGCAACTAAAAAAACGTGTTTGGGGCCTTTTTTATAAATCGTTTTTTAGGTTGTTTGCTTTTTGATTCTTTTTAGGAGAGTCTGATGAATCTTTTTGAAATCGCTGAGTTGCAATCCCTTGCGGGCTTCATGAAAACCCAGGTTAATACCGGCTATAAGTAAAATCAAACCACATAAATATTCTATCTCAGTCATTTTATTTCATATCCTTGTAAAATTTATCCAGCTTACTTTTAAGGTATCGACCAAACGTCTTCATAGCTAAGACTTGCGCTTATTTTTTCACATCTTAGAAATATCTGTGTGAAAATCGAAAATTAAAATATTACGAATTTGGTTGTTTTTAAAGTCTGTTATCAGTATAACCTGAATCATGTAGGACAGTTTTGTACTCGAAAGTAGTGTTATCACACCTATCTGAAATTTTAATCTAAATTAATATTACAAATACGTTAATAGTTTTTTATTTTCCTGTCGATTATTAAATTACTGCAACGCATGTTATCGTGAGTTAAAATGGACTTAAATTCTGAATATAGTGCAACCTCGTCGGTCAATCCTCAAAAGTTAAAAATCAGCCGTGGCCATCCCTCACCTTTAGGGACTTCAATTTTGCGTGACGGGATTAATTTTGCGGTATTATCCAAACATGCCAAAAAAATAACTTTGGTGTTGTTTGAGCCCGGTGGCTACGATTCGGTAGTTGAAATTCCGTTTAACCCAATAGAAAATAGAACCGGTCAAATTTGGCATGTTTATATAAAGGGACTTGAACAGAATGTGCGTTACGGCTATCGTGTTGATACGGAAGAAGATAACGATTCCATGCTTTTACTCGATCCGTATGCTAAAGCTTTTTCAGGCGCCTCAAAATGGGGAGAGCTTTATGTCCGTCCCGGCGCATCGCCTCAACGTCCGCAAAAAAATAATCGTAGAGCCCTGGTTGTAGATAATGAGTTTGATTGGAATGGCGATCAGCCGCTCAATATTCCCATGGCCGATTCCATTATTTACGAATTGCATGTTCGTGGGTACACGAGGCACTCGTCTTCAAATGTTAAACATCCCGGAACTTTTCTCGGCCTCACAGAAAAAGTTCCTTATTTGAAAAAATTGGGAGTGACAGCTGTTGAGTTACTCCCCATTAACGAGTTTGAAGAGTTAGAAAATCGTTTCCACCCTGAAAGTGGTGAACCATTGGTAAATTTTTGGGGATATAATTCCATAGGTTTTTTTGCACCAAAAGCATCGTTTGCTTACAAAAGCCGGAATGCCAACCAGATCGTAGAATTTAAAGAAATGATCAAAGCGTTCCACAAGGCGGGTATTGAAATTATTTTGGATATTGTGTTTAATCATACCTCCGAAGGCAATGAAAACGGCCCCGTCTATAATTTTAAAGGTTTAGATGAAGACATCTATTATTTGAAAGACGCCAACGGCTATTTTCTAAATTACAGCGGTTGCGGCAATACCATGAACTGCAACCATCCCATCGTGCGCGATTTGATTCTCGATTGCCTGCGCTACTGGGTTACTGAAATGCATGTGGATGGCTTCCGCTTTGATCTGGCTTCAATTTTGGGTCGTGGACAAAATGGGGAGGTACTTGCCAACCCACCACTCCTGGAAAGAATTGCCTTTGATCCGGTTTTAGCCAACACTAAAATTATTGCTGAAGCGTGGGATGCCGCCGGTTTATATCAGGTCGGCAGCTTTCCGGCTTGGGGGCGTTGGGCAGAATGGAACGGAAAATTTCGGGATGATATTCGTCGATTTATAAAAGGTGATGGCAATACCGTTGGCCTGCTTGCAAGTAGATTGAGCGGCAGTGCGGATTTGTATGAAGACGATGGCAGGGCACCTTTTCATGGGATAAATTTTATTACCAGCCATGATGGTTTTACGCTGGCCGACCTGGTTTCTTACAATGAAAAGCACAACGAGGCCAATGGCGAATATAACCGTGATGGCACAGGGGACAATGCCAGTTGGAATTGCGGCATTGAAGGGGAGACGGACGAAAAACAAACCAATGCATTACGGCTGCAACAACAAAAGAACTTTGCGGCATTGCTGCTTTTGTCGCATGGTGTGCCCATGCTTCTTGGCGGCGATGAGTTTGGCCGAACCCAGTCGGGCAACAACAACGCTTATTGTCATGATAATGAAATTAGTTGGGTGGATTGGAAACTGGCTGAAAAAAATACTGATTTGCTCAGGTTTGTCAGTTTATTAATAGAGTTTAGAAAAGCGCACCCAAGTCTGCGGCCGGTGAAATATAACGGCCACGGCAAGAACGCATATGAAATGTGCTGGCACGGTTCAAAACTTAACCAGCCCGACTGGTCTGAAAATTCACATTCCATAGGATTATTATTTCGTAACGCTCCCGATGATCTGGATATTTATATTATTGCCAATGCATATTGGGAGGCATTGACGTTTGAATTGCCGAAGTTAAAATCGGATGAAAAGTGGCGACTGGCTATTAACACAGCTTTGAAAACGCCGGATGACATAAATTCCACCGGAAAAGAAAAAGCAGTAGAAGATCAAAATAATATTGTCGTTCAGTCGCGTTCAGTTGTTGTTTTGATAGCTCGCTGAAAATGTAAAATATTAAGAATATTCAGGCATTCCACCCTGTCTCAACTTTATTGCTCAATACCCCTTGTAAACCCAATATGTTTTGATTATGTTTTGAACTTAGCCTTTAGGTCGCAATCGGGAAAAGGTAAAGTTGAAGGCTGGCTTGGATAATATTTCAGCAGTGATAGATATCTGAATGTATAAATAAAATCATCCCTTTGTTTTACAGCGCGGCCGGATGCCGTAATGCATGCACGAAATCAAAAAGAATTAGGATAAATAAATTGGCACGGAAGCTCATTTTAGCGTTAGTTATTTCTTTACCCCTGGGTTTTTTTGTCGGGGGGCAGCTTAATCAATTTCTCGCCATTAGCATTTCTGAGAAAGAACTCCCCAATACAAGTTTTGAAGAAAATGATGAAACTGAGCGTCCACCGCTGTCTTGGCGCATGGTGGATATTGGTGGTGTCGGCATTGAGCCGGATACTTCGATTTGGGGGAAGGATTACGCCCACAACACTCACCGCTATAAAGCCGCAATTTTAAATCAAGCGCCGTTTATCGACTCCACCGTCTTCAATAAATATTATCAGCAATTTCAAACCTATATCGATCGCATGGCTGACTTGGGATTTAATGCGATTGAGCTTTCCGGGTTTTTAGGTTATGTCGATTTTGATAAGGTTGGCAATGGATTTGAAATTTATCCCGAGCATAGTATTTATCGGCAAAGGCAAGCCGCATTCCGCAAATATTTTAGTCTGTTTTTTGATTACGCGAAAACTCAGGGGTTTAAGGTTATCCTCAAAACCGATATGGTTGCTTTGACAACGCCTTTAGAAGATTACATCAAAAAGAAAGTGGGGAGTCTGGATGTTGAAAGTGAAGCTTTCTGGCAGGTTTATCAAAAAGGCCTGGAAGAGTTGTTTGAACGCTTCCCGCAAACTGATGGTTTGATGATTCGAATTGGTGAAGCAGGCTCGGTGTATAATCGTCCGGGTTGGGATTACCGCAGCAGGTTGTTGGTTCGCTCGGTGAAATCCGTGCAGATGATGCTGCGTGCTTTCCTGGATGTAGCCGAGGCATACGATAAAACCATCGTCTTTCGTACCTGGTCAGTTGGCGTTGGGGAAGTCGGAAACATTCATACCAGCCCCTCAAAATATGCCCGCGTTTTAGATACAATTGACTCCGAAAATTTGATTGTCACCACCAAATTTACCAAGGGTGATTTCTGGAATCATTTGCCGCTGAACCCAACGCTTTTTTCCGGCAAGCATAAACGCATTATCGAAATGCAGGCGCGACGCGAGTTTGAAGCATTCAACGTCATTCCTAATTATGTAGCGCCGTTACATAATGCTGCCCTGAATACTTTCCTGCAAAGCAATGCCAATATCACCGGTTTCTGGGTTTGGACGCAAAGCGGCGGCCCCCTGCGCCGTGGGCCGATGATGCTTTATCCGTTCCATGGTTTCTGGCTTTGGGCCGACGCCAATGTTTACGCCACGGCTCAGATCGCGCAAAATCCGGGGCGCTCGATAAAAGCCATCACCGAAGACTGGGTGGAAAAAATGTTCGGCGACGACCCCGAGGTTGTGGCGGCTATGACGCAAATTTTGCTCGACTCACACGAAACCGCTGCTAATGGCCTGACCATTCCGGCTTTTGCAAATAAACAAGTCAATGGGCTCGGCCTCGAAGTGCCGCCGGTAATTTATAGCTACTGGGATATTGTCGGCACGTCAACTTCCATAAACAGCCATGTGTATTTTACCGCAAAAAATGATTTTAAAACTGCGGTCAGTGAGATTTTAGAACCGGCAGCACGGGTTCGCGAAATGAAAGAACTCGCACGCTCTATTACAGATAAAGTGGAAAAAGGCAAAGAATGGCTGCCGAATATTTTAAAATCTCTTGAGTACGAGGAGAATTTGTTTGATCTGATGGCGGTGCATAAAAGGTTTCTGCTTTATTTTTATGCCTGGCTTGATACGGGTAGAGAAGATTATCAGCGGAAATGGGAAAAGTCAGCGAGTGAGTATCGTACAAAAAAAATAGCGCATTATTCGAAATACTTGGACAATCTCGATTTTCCTGCGTATAATTTTGACTTTGCGGATAGAGGCGTTAGCCAGGCTCAAAAAACTGAGGAAGCTATTTGGCTAGCCAGAATTCTAATTTTTTTCATGCTTATCGGGCCGTTTTTTTATACACTCAAAAAAGGTTGGTTCCCAAAAAATTTGATTTTGGTTTTAACTGCAATTATAGTCGTATGTGTTCTGGCAACGGTTTCTTCCTTTTCTGCCCCAAGTTTTTCGCTTTTATTTGCATTTATAGCCATTTTTTATTTTGCGGCCATTCACTTGTATTTTTCCAGTTATAAACCAATGATTTTGCCTTTAACCGGTTTGCCAATTTTGGTTTTCGCCTTATTTGTAATAGGGGCTATTGCCATACGCGGGCCTTTTTATTTTTGGTATAATTTTTGGATAAACGAAGGTTTTCGAACCTGGTTTTCAATGACATTCGTGTTTGCGATTCTTGGACACTTTATTTGTCTTATCTGCACGTTTCGAAAACCGACTATTTTTTCACAAGCGGGCAAACTTTTAATTGCAATTAGCCTGCCGCTTTTCGTGATGGCTTTTGTTTTTCTACTGGTTGGATTTGAAGAAACACTGTCCGTTTTGAATGATGAATTGCTCTTGCTCCCGGGCATGATGTCGCGTATTCTCGGCATTACCACGCACCTGAATATACCGACAGATAGTCCCTTTTATTTTTTAGGTGTTGCGATGGCTTTATGTTTGTCTGGAATCCTCTTAATTTCGAAGAATAGACATCCTGTTTCGCGATGAAAATATGTCACGCTAACCAACAGCTTTCGCTCTTGCAATTTCAAGAAAAATTTATATATTCCCACCTATGATTCAAGTAACTAGTTTAAGCAAATCCTATGGCGGACAGGACTTATTTGAGGACGTCACGTTTAACATCAACTCCGGTGAACGAGTTGGCCTGGTTGGTCGCAATGGGCATGGTAAAACCACTATGTTTCGACTCATTCTCGGTATGGAAACTGCGGATAGCGGTGCCATAAACATCCCCAAAGATTACCGGGTTGGCTATCTACAACAACATCTGGATTTTACTGAAAAAACTGTGATTGCAGAAGCATGTCTTGGCCTGGCTGTTGGTCATGAACATGATGGCTGGCGTGCGGAAAAAATCCTTGCCGGACTTGGATTTTCAACCAAGGATATGCAAGAACCGCCAGCAAATTTTTCCGGCGGTTTTCAGGTTCGATTGAACCTGGCGAAAGTTTTGGTTTCAGAACCTGATATGCTGCTGCTTGATGAGCCGACCAACTATTTGGATATTATTTCCATTCGATGGCTCATTCAATTTCTCAGAAACTGGAAAACCGAGTTGCTGCTAATTACCCATGATCGTAGTTTCATGGACAGCGTTACCACGCACACATTGGGCATCCACAGAAGACGCATTAAAAAAATTGAAGGCACAACGGGAAAGCTTTACGAACAGATTGCTTCCGAAGAGGAAATCTATGAAAAAACACGCGTAAATGATGAGAAGAAGCGTAAAGAAGTAGAGCTGTTTATAACCCGGTTTCGGGCTAAGGCGCGTTTGGCGGGCATGGTACAATCCCGCGTAAAATCACTAGAGAAAAAGCAATCGAAGCACAAACTGCAAAAAATAGAAACGCTTGACTTTTCTTTCAAGGCCACACCTTTTTCAGCTAAACTGATGATGGAGATCGATGATTTGTCGTTTCGCTATCCCGGCATGGAAGGTGATTTGTTTAGCTCCTTAAATATGACCGTAGCTCCCGACGATCGGATTTGTATTGTAGGGCCCAACGGTAAAGGAAAAACAACCTTGTTGAAGGCGATTGCAGGCAGTTTACAACCACAAACCGGTTCGATTAAAAGTCATCCCTCGCTTGCAATTAATTATTTTGAGCAGACGAATACTTCTCAACTCGATCCCAATAAAACGGTTGTAGATGAACTGCTTTATACCACCGCGGATTGTACTCAGCAAAAAGCGCGGGACATTGCCGGTTCAATGATGTTCAGCGGCGATGATGCGATGAAAAAAATATCTGTACTTTCAGGCGGTGAGAAAAGCCGGGTCATGCTCGGCAAGCTTCTGCTTACAGACTGCCACCTCCTCTTGCTTGATGAACCGACGAACCATCTGGATATGGAATCCTGCGACTCTTTAATGGCCGCTATCGATGCCTTTGACGGCGCTGTTATTCTCATCACTCACAATGAAATGTTCCTGCATACATTTGCAACCCGGCTGATTGTTTTTGATCGCGGCAAACAATTTTTCTACGAAGGGGCTTATGGCAACTTTTTAAATGAAATCGGCTGGGAAAGTGATGATGAGCAAATTTCTAAAAACGGAAACACTAAGCCGGAGAGCACTTCCAGCAACAATGACGCACTCGATAAAAAGATGTTGCGGAAATTAAAGGCGGAAATCAACCAGGAAAAATCTAAAATAGTAAAGCCCCTTGAAAAGCGAATTGCCGGGTTGGAAGCGAATATTGAGAAGTTGGAAGCAGAATATACTTCAAATAACCAGCTTTTAATTGAGGCCTCTACCGAAGGCAACGGACAGGCAATTACAGATTTAGCAAAAAAGGAACATGATTTACAGCAGGAAATCAAAGTCAGTTACGACGAACTGGACGAAGTAACCGGAAAATACGAAATGATGGTAGAAGAGTTTGAAAAGAAGTTAGCACCGATTAATTAATATTCAGCGATACGATAACCATTTGGCAACGTATCTGTAATTTTCCCGTATATATCCCCATTCTGTATTAAAAGATAAAGGAGGCTTCCCGTGCAAAAATATTTATCAGGTTTGCTGATTTGTTGTTTGGCGATTGGTTTATTGGGTTGTAATGTCAGCGTAAACAAATCTATTCATGTTGATGATGGAGAAATTCGCAATAGCGGTTTTAGTACGGTTAATGGCAGCATTACTATTGGTAATAATTGTAAAATTAATGGCAGTTGTAATACCGTAAATGGCCGAATTGAAGTTGGGGGAAATACTGAGCTGGAAGACTTACACACAGTGAATGGCAGTATTGCGCTGGGAGAAAATACCACAGCCGAAGAAGTGGGCACAGTAAATGGAGAGATAACTTGTGATGAGGGTGTGGTTATTAGAGGCGATATTGGTACTATAAATGGCAGTCTTCGTTTAACCAAAACCGTTATAAAACACAATATTGAAACCCACAACGGTGACATTACCTTAAGGAATGAAAGCCGGGTTTTTGGTGATATTTTTATAGAGGAAACAAAAGGTGATAACGACAAAGTTTTGGCGATCAAGATTACAGAAAACTCTATTGTGGAAGGTAATATTGTTGTTGAGGACAAAGGCCGTAGGGTTGAAGTTCTACTTCTTAAAGGTGGCAAGGTTTTAGGCAATATAAAAGGCGCCAAAGTCATAGACGGAAATTAGATTTTTAAGGCATCCTACATTTGTAGTGGCCATACAAATTTTTAATATTTAGAAGGGCAATATTTTTTGAATAAGTGACGAAGTTGATATTGTCTCAATTTATTTATTTTTAAAACTTCTTTAAAAATAGGCTTGATTTTCAAAACATAATTAGGTATATTTCTGCCTCAAATTTAGAAGTGTGCTTTCAATGGCGCATTCGTCTAGTGGTCTAGGACGCTGGCCTCTCACGCCGGTAACACGGGTTCGACTCCCGTATGCGCTACAACTCTCTAAATTTTGTTTTTTATTATGCGCCCGTAGCTCAACTGGATAGAGTGCTTGGCTACGGACCAGGAGGCTGGGGGTTCGAATCCCTTCGGGCGTACTTTTTTTACAATCAAGGAACCTTATATCGGTGCAAGTTGCAACTCACGAAATATGGATGGAATATGCATTTCGTGAAGCCGAAAGAGCGTTAGAAAAGGATGAGGTCCCCATCGGGGCGGTTGTTGTGTCGAACGAAAAAATTATTGGTCGGGGGCACAATATGGTAGAGACTCTTCAGGATCCGACAGCACATGCAGAAATGATTGCCATAACCGCCGCCGCAAATACTTTGGAAAGCTGGCGGCTTGAGGACGCGGTGTTGTACATAACGAAGGAGCCCTGTCCAATGTGCGCCGGTGCAATTTACCTCTCTCGAATCCCTCATGTTGTTTTCGGAGTTAGTGACTCCCGCATGGGAGCCTGTGGTTCAGCAATCGATGTTACTCATAACTCAAACCTTCATTCAAACATAGCTGTTACTTTAGGGATTTTAGAGTCAAAATGTTTAGGAATTCTGCAAGCGTTTTTTAAAAAGTTGCGAACAAAAAATAACCAGGAGAGGTGACCGAGCCTGGCTGAAGGTGCACGATTGGAAATCGTGTGTGGGGTTTATAGCTCCACCAAGGGTTCGAATCCCTTCCTCTCCGCAATTTAATTGTGTCTTGAATCAAAAACTGCCAAACGAACTAGAATTAGTTTATGCTTTAATAATTAAATAGGAGAGGTGCCAGAGCCTGGTTTATCGGGGCGGTCTCGAAAACCGTTGTGGTTTAGGCCACCGGGGGTTCGAATCCCTCCCTCTCCGCTCAAGTAGGTAGTAATTGCTAATTTGGTTCATTATGGATGAAATTGTATGTATCAGGAACAAATGGCATTGAAGGTCAAGTCTTTCGCAATAAAGTTTGGCCGAACCCCGTCAGGACCGGAAGGTAGCAGCGGTAAGCTTCAATTTTATGTGCCGAAAGAATTTTGGCTGGAGTCATTTGTTCCTGATACATATTACGAATCGAAGAAAAAAATGTAAATAAAATGGAGTAACTGGATGTCTTACGTGGTGTTAGCCAGAAAATGGCGACCAATGAAATTTCAGGATGTGGTTTCGCAGGAACACGTTACGACCACACTTGAAAATGCAATTCAAAACGACCGCCTGGCATCTGCTTACTTATTTTCCGGTCCTCGGGGCGTTGGTAAAACCACCTCTGCCCGCATTTTTGCCAAAGCCATTAATTGCGATAATGGCCCCACGCCAACACCCTGCAATACTTGCTCAAGTTGCTCGGATATAACTGCCGGCCGCAGCCTGGATGTTTTTGAAATCGATGGCGCTTCAAGTCGCGGTATTGACGAAGTTCGAAATCTGCGTGAAAATCTCAAATACGCCGCTTCAAAGGGAAAGCATAAAATCTATATTATTGATGAAGTGCACATGCTAACTACTGAGGCCTTCAATGCTTTGCTCAAAACCTTGGAAGAGCCGCCGCCCAATGTTTTGTTTATTTTTGCCACGACGGAATTCCACAAAGTACCTGCAACAGTTTTATCCCGTTGCCAAAGGTATGATTTCCGTAGAATTCCCATCAATGAAATCGTCGAAAAATTGGAAAGCATCTGTAAAGAAGAAAAAATTAAAATTGGCAAAGAACCGCTTTATGTTATCGCGAAAAAGGCTGATGGCAGTTTACGCGACAGCCAGAGTATTTTAGATCAGGTTATTTCATTTTGTGGTCAGGATATAAAATCGGAAGACATTGCCAATATTTTGGGTGTTATTGACTACGAGTTCTTTTTTGAATGCTCCGATGCCATCACGAATAAAGATGTTGAATCTGGTTTAAAAATTACGGAAAGAGTCTTTACGCAAGGCTACGATATGGCTGAATTTTTAAATGGTCTTTCTGAGCATTTCAGGAATTTATTGGTTGTAAAAGCAACCGGCAATTGCAGTTTACTTGAGGGCTTGGAGACATATTCGGATCGGTACAAGGGTTCTGCCAGTTCTTTTAATGAAACAGACTTTATGCGACTTATCCAGATTGCTTCGGATACTTCATTTCAGATTAAACGCAGCGCAAATCCCAAATTGCTGCTTGAAATGGCCATGATTAAAATGATTAAAATGGATCGCAGTGTTGAACTTAAAACATTGTTGTCCAATCTTGGCGGCAAAGTATCCCCGCCAAATGTTGATAAAGTCACGCCTGCTCAAACACCAGGCGCCAAAGCCGCACCGATTCCCGCACCAAGCGCGAAGGTTGCGCCAGTGTCGGCAGCAGAATCTGTCCCGGTGGTTCAGGCTAACCAGCCCAGCCAGCCAGTTCAGGAATCACCCGCAATGCCTGTTGTCCCGGCTCAGGAAGCCAATGACACAGTTGTCATCAAGCAACTAAATAATGTCATTAAAGAAAAATCGGTTGAATATAATTCTGCCCTACCCACAAATAATAATTCTGTAGAAGTTTCTGAAACACCGCCACCGAGTGAAAATACCGTTGTTTCATTCGAAAAAATTAAAGCGGATTGGCTCGCCATCATCGAGGAAGTAAAAGCCAAGAAAATTCACCTTGGATCTTTTTTAAATGAGGGCTTCCCGACGAATCTGAAAGACAGTATTTTAGAAATTTCCTTTGGCAAGGAAAATGGCTTCCACATGCGTAGCGTGGATACCAATAAAGTTCTGGTTCAAAAAGTTATATTTGAAAAAACCGGTTTTCAGGTTAAACTGCATTGCCACAAAAATGAAAGCGATGAGTTTAATCAAATTCAAACACAAAGAAGAGATAATCCCCCTGAACTGGTTCAACCACAACCGAGTACTTTTTCTCAATCTCCGTTGCCTGCGCCAGACCCGGCCGAGTCAATGGAGTACGTGGAACCGGCAGAAGATGAGGCGTTGCAAATTCCAATTCTAAAAAAAGTTATTGAAGTTTTCGATGGGGAAATTGTAAATAAGTAAATTGCTTTTATCACCAAGGAGTAAATTATGGGAAAATTTGGTATGGGCGACATTTTAAAACAAGCTCAAAAAATGCAGGAAAAAATGCAACAAACTCAAGATGAGCTGGCAAGTATAATCGTTGAAGGCAGTTCCGGCGGCGGCATGGTAACTGTTACCGCAAATGGCAAGCAAGAAATTATCGGCATTAAAATAGATAAAGAGGTTGTCGATCCGGAAGATGTTGAAATGCTGGAAGATCTTGTTCTTGCAGCTGTAAACCAGGCGTTGGGAAAAGCATCGGAAACAGCGAATCAGGAAATGGGCAAAATAACCGGTGGAATGATGCCGCCCGGATTTAAGATGCCTGGGATGTAAC
This sequence comes from Candidatus Zhuqueibacterota bacterium, assembly GCA_029262035.1. Lineage (GTDB taxonomy): Bacteria > Zhuqueibacterota > Zhuqueibacteria > Oceanimicrobiales > Oceanimicrobiaceae > JAJDAE01. The sequence goes on along the minus strand of JAJDAE010000047.1, from coordinate 1,640 downwards.
CGGGAACTACTATGCAATACTCTTCGGTTTCAATGGAGAAGGCAATTTCTGAATTTTCGAAATTACCTGGAATTGGCAGGAAATCTGCGCAGCGTTTGGTGTTCTATTTGTTGAAAACGCAACCGCATGAAGTCCGCAGTTTGGCCGAAGCCATCATCGCCATCAAAGAAAAGATCATTTTTTGTACAGTTTGTTTTAATATTACTGAAACTGAGCCGTGTAAAATTTGTACCAGCGAAACCAGAGACCGCAGTGTTATTTGTATTGTTGAAGAAGCCAATGATGTGCTGGCCATCGAAAAGACCACAAAGTTTAAAGGATTGTATCATGTTTTGGGCGGAGCGCTGTCACCACTCGAAGGTGTTGGCCCGGATGATTTACACATCAGAGAACTTTTAACGCGGTTAAATGGTACAACCACAGAAGTGATTCTCGCTACAAATCCAAATACTGAAGGCGAGGCAACAGCGCTTTATTTGGAGAAACTGATTAAGCCGCTCAGTCTAAAAATGACCCGTATCGCACGGGGGCTTCCTGTTGGTGGTGCTTTGGAGTACGCCGACGAAATTACACTAACCAGGGCCTTGGAAGGCAGAATGGTTATCTGATTTATAGGGATAAAATATAGAAAAGTTTATGACTCTGCCAAACCAACTTACTGTTTTACGCATGGTTTTAACGCCAATATTTGCGTTTGCATTCATTCAAACTGAATTGTATTTCAAGTATGCGGCATTGACTGTTTTTGTAATTGCAGCGCTTACAGACTGGTATGATGGCTACGTGGCCCGCAAACACAACGCCATAAGCCAGACCGGAAAATATTTGGATCCACTCGCCGACAAACTCCTGGTGTCAACAGCATTTTTTTTATTTGCCTTTCTCAACTATATACCTTTCTGGATGGTCTGGATAATTGTTTTGCGTGACGTCTCCATCACTTTGTTAAGATGGTATGCCCTTAACACCGGTAAACAATTTGAGACCAGCACCAATGCCAAATGGAAAACCACCGCACAAATGGTTATCATCCACCTCTTGCTCATTTGGAGCATTGTTGAAACACAATTCCTGACGGGCATAAATGCTCCGACGATTCTTCAATTAGTGATTGATTGGGAGCTAATTTGGTATCTCACATTTTTTGTTACAGCTTATACACTTCTCACGGGAATTATTTACTTGTTTGAAAATCGGGGTCACCTGAAAAGTCTTGCCGTCACGTGTTATCGGGTTTTTGTACCTACAAATGTTCAATAAATGAATTTTATAGCTCGTTTTATAGCCACCGGATTTTTCGTCGGCTATGCGCCCATTGCTCCGGGAACCGTTGGAAGTATTCTCGGCCTATTTTTGTACTGGCTTATCCCATTTCGCAATTTTGAATTTCTCCTGTTTACGATTATCGCTTTCTTTATCGGTGTGGCCGCTGCCACCGGCGTTGAAAAATATTCCGGGATTAAAGATAACCAGATCATCGTCATCGATGAAATAGTAGGTATTTTCGTGACCTTCCTTTTTTTTGAAGGCAGTTGGGGCTGGCTTATTTTTGGGTGTTTCTTATTTCGTTTTTTTGATATCACCAAAATAAACCCCACGCGCAAACTCGAAAAGCTGCCATCCGGTTGGGGCGTTATGGC
>JAJDAE010000046.1 GCA_029262035.1 Candidatus Zhuqueibacterota bacterium | reverse complement strand
GGCATGGGGACTAATGTGGGGGTGGATTGGTAGAAATACGGTAGGTTGTTATGTTGACTTTTTATAGCATTCTTTTATTTTTGAATTTGGATTATGTGGAATAAACCTGATGGGTATTTTTTCTAAAATATCTTGATAGTTTTGAAAAAAATATACTATTACAAAACACCTGAAAAATGTATTTGAATACGGTGAATTGGGCAAAAATGTGGTTAATACCATTTTGGAACTGAGCACATATTTGGGGAATTTTTATAAAATGAAAAAAAATAAAGATATCGAACCTCAAAACAAAATAGTTGTCTTTAAAGGTAAAGAAGTCCGCAGGGCATGGCACGATAATGAATGGTACTATTCTTTGGTAGATATTGTAGGCGTTTTAACCAACAGCGTTAATCCTACAGACTATTTAAAGAAAATCAGAAAAAGAGATAAAGAACTCGGATCTTACCTAGGGACAAGTTGTCCTCAGGTAGAAATGGAGACATCTACTGGTAAAAGGAGAAAAACGCTTGCCGGAAATACCAAAGATACTTTCCGCCTAATCCAGTCCATTCCATCGAAAAAAGCTGAGCCATTCAAACAGTGGCTTGCTCAAGTTGGCAAAGAACGCTTAGACGAAATAGAAAACCCAGAACTCGCACAAGCTCGAATGAAAGAGATTTACGAAAAAAAGGGCTACCCTAAAGATTGGATTGATAAGCGGTTGCGGGGAATGGCCATACGCCAGAACCTGACCGATGAATGGAAAGAGCGAGGCATTAAAGAACAGCGGGATTTTGCCATCTTGACCGCTGAAATATCAAAAGCGACATTTGGTATAACCCCTAGCCAATACAAAAACCTTAAAAATCTACCTGAAAAATCGAAAGCCAATCTGCGTGATCACATGGACGATTTGGAACTAATTTTCACCATGCTTGGTGAGCGCATGACTACTGAAATTTCCAAAGAGGAAGAACCCGATACTTTTGATAAAAATAAGGATGTTGCCAAGCGCGGTGGCAAAGTTGCCGGAAATGCCAGAAAAGAAGCAGAAAAAGAACTCGGCAGAAGCGTTATTTCTAAGCAGAATTATTTGGGTATAGATGATAAAAAGAAACTGGAACAATAGTCTATGAATGAAGCAGAAGAGAACTTATTCGCTCATACTTTTACGGTACGACAAGATTGCTGTTAAACGCCATGCTGTTAGGACCAGGCATGGGCACCAATGTTGGTGTGGATTGGTAGAAATCATGGTAGCTTGTTGACTTTTTGTAGCTTTTTTTTATTTTAAATTTGGTAGGATGATTTGTAAGTATTGGTGAAAGTGCTCGAATTATATTTCATCATATATCATTTTTTATAATTTTTCTCCCTTCTTTCTTTAAAATAGGAGTCATTTAAAATGAAGCTTGTCGAAATTCTTGAAAAGTACTCTGATCCCGCAGTAGATCAATTAGCTACTGACAAAGTGGATGAGTCAGCAAATTTAAGATTACCAAGAAGCGTCATAGTGCAAGAAATTCAAGCAGCATTGAGTTCTTTGTCCTATGTTGCATCTGCATTGGCTCCTTCTCGCCCACCGACATATGCATTTATAAAACTATTACTCCATGCCCCCAACCACCTGCAACCAGTCGAGGGTTTTCAAGAAAAAGTAATATCTACTACTAAAGAAATGTCTCAAAGAGCCCAATCAGGAAAAGGCTTATCAGCAGAAAAGAACTATCAATTATATATAAATATCCTGAAAAATGCCTGGGAAAGTGATAATGAAATTGACCGAGGCGAAGCTCACTTATTAGAAGCTTTAAGAAATGAATTAGGAATATGGACAAGAGAACATCTTTTACTTGAACATCATCCAGATGTTCGCCAGTTGTGGGATAATCCAAGTGTATACGTGTCTGCCCGAAATCAACTTTTGCTAACTGGGCTGGTTTTGACCTATGAAAATAACTATGCGATTGCAGATGAAGTAGCTTTACAGATTAGGCGTTCATGGGGTATTGATTTAGAAAGGGATCCTTATACTCGTTTACTTAATTTACTTAAAAGTGAACAATTACATATGGTTTTAAATAATACTGGTATACAATTAAGTGGTACCAAGGATGAACGAATTGATAGAATTGTAAATGCCTTAATTCCTCCAACTGAACTTCTGAATTTCATGCAGATTGAAGAATTACGAGAATTTTGTAGAAATAATGGAGTACAAGTTTCAGGTAGAAAATCTGAGGTTGTTTCCAATATTGTTGATTTTTTTGATTGTAGCCATGACTTACAGGAAGATGTTGTTAAAGAAGACGTTTCCCCCCTTCCTTCAGAACCCGAAGAAAGAGAACTTTCAGACGACATTTTTAGAAAATTTTTACAAAACTTAACTAATGATCAATTATATGATGTATTGTCTCAAAGTTTTCTTAAAACAAGTGGTGTAAAGGAGGAAAAGATTAAATGCTTAATCGAAAGTCCCTGGTCTGACATTTCCATTATTAATCGTCTAAGGAAAAGTGATTTATCAGAACTGTGCAGGAAATTAGGTATTCAAGTTTCTGGAGTTAAAAGTGAGTTGATTGAAAGACTCATCGAGGGTTCAAGAATTAGGTATAGCGAATCAACAACAAAGGCAGTTATTGAAGATCAGGAATCTCATGCTGAGGCAAAAGGTATTGAAATTACAGAAGCAGCTCCAGATGTTGCAGAATTAATTGATAAACAGAAGGCAACTCATCCAAAAGGTCTTCAAGATATAAAATTAGATTATCCTATTTTAGAAGAGGATGAACAAATTATTTTATCTCTGCTCAAAGAAACAAAATCTTTAACTGAACATGATATTGAAAGAGCCAGCCGTACTCATGGATTGGGATGGTTTTTGATGAAAGCCCATATGGCTGAGATTGTTGCGAAATTGCGGAACCAAAATAATAATCCACTTAGAGTTAGAAGTGTTAGGAGCATAAATATTTATGAATGGATTGGTGAAAAAGTAGAAAATAAACAATTTCTTGAAAAACGAGCTGCCCGTGATGTAATTGATGCTTTAAGACAAGGTGTCGTTCCAGAAAAAAATATTGATTTAATCATCATCGGCCAAGACAAAGCAAGAGTTCACCTAAAAGATCTTTTAACTGAAGCTAAAAGTAATAAATCGCCATTCAAGTTTATTCGAGGCCCATACGGGGCGGGAAAAACATTTTTGAGTTCATGGCTTCGTGAACATGCTTTGAAAGAAGAATTCGTTGTCTCAACTGTAAATATAGGACCAGATCAACCCTTGTCAGATTTACCTATTTTTTATAATGGTTTAATAAATGGATTAAGAATTCCCGAGAAAACAGATTCTTGTGCTTTAACTGATATTTTAGAGTCATGGCTTCTCACAATTCATAGGAAAACTGCACAGATCGAAGGCTTAACATCTTTGGAACCTGATTCACAGAGGAAGTTGCTGGAAATCGTTGAGAAGAGAGTTGAATCCGAGCTTGCATATCTATCTGACCTTGATCCTGGCTTTGCTCCGGCACTTAGAGCATTTTATAGAGCTAAAAGTACAAATAATCCGATTCTTGCATCAACTGCTATTGCATGGTTAAGTGGGAGCCGTTCAATGTCTGGGAAAATGTTGAATGAGATTGGTGTGAGAGGATATCTTGAAGCTAATGAAGTTTTCCCGAGGATTCACGCCTTACTCGAAGTCATCAAGGGATCACGCTATCACGGGCTTCTTCTTTTAGTAGATGAACTTGAACTTATTCGTAAGTTCCCACATACCCGGCAACGTGAACAAGCACTTGAAATTTTGCGTCTTTTAATTGATGAATCGGGTAAAAACGGTTTTCCAGGTTGTCTATTAATTTTTACCGGGACTGATACGTTTTTTGAAGATGACAGAGCAGGTCTTAAAAGCTACGAAGCCCTCGCAGATCGCGTCTCAATTCCAAATGGTCCTGAAGGTTTAATGAGTGTCCGCCAGCCGGTTATTACACTTCAGGGACTTAATCAATCAAAATTACTTACTGTTATTGGTAAGGTAAGAGACATTCATGGTATAGCATATAACTGGGACGCTATAAACAGATTTCCTGATAGCGCACTTCAAAGTCTTGTACAAGATTGGACCGCTTTTGGGGAAGGCTCAGTCAGCCGAAAGCCTCGGCCAATCATAAGAGAATTTATCCATATTTTGGACTTATGCGAAGAGAATCCGAATATTTCTCATGAAGAACTCATTCATATTGATTCCCCTGAGAAAGAAACGATTTCACAAATTTCAGATATTCTTAACCAATGATTGAGTCGAAAATGAAGCAGTCTGAAGTTGTTGATTTAATTCATCCCGGTCTTCAAAAGAAAATTCAGGATAAAGGTTGGAAAACAGGATTAACAGATATTCAACTCGAAGCTATCCCAGTAATTCTAAGTGGTGAAGATTGTATCATAGAAGCGCCAACTGCTGGCGGAAAAACAGAGGCAGTTTTATTTCCAACTCTTACCAGAGCTGCTAAAGAAAAAGTAAATTCTGTTCAGATTTTATATTTGGCTCCACTACGAGCTTTGTTAAATGACATTGAAATTAGAGCAATCGAATATTCATCAGTTTGTGGTCTTCATAGTTTTAAGTGGCATGGCGATGTTAGTCAGAAAGAAAAAATAGATAACTTTCAAAGTCCATCACAGGTATTATTAACAACTCCAGAATCACTTGAAGCAATTTTACTTCGCAAGGCTGGATGGCAAAATTTTTTCTCAGATTTGCAAACGATCATCATTGATGAAGCTCATAATTTTGCTGGTGTAGATCGGGGAAGTCATTTAGTTTCTCTTCTTGAGCGTCTTGAATCTAAATTGGAACATCAACCACAGCGGATTGCAGTTACAGCCACAATAGGTAATCCTCAGGAAATGTTACAATGGCTAGCAGGTACTCGCAGAAGAATAGGCAAACGTATTTTTGTTGAGTCATTAACCAGGAAAGAAAAAGATTTTAAGATACAGTTTTTTTATAATGAGAATTCTTCCGATGGGCAAGAAATACCAGCTTCATATAAAAGATTAACTGCTTTGTATAAAGCTATTCCAAATAAAAAATCTATTATATTTGGTGGCTCAAGAACAAATTGCGAATCTGTAGCATCTGCAATAATCCAATTAAATTCCATAAAAAAGAGGAGTATTCCTGTTAAGGTTCGTACTCATCATTCATCAGTAAGCAAACATTATAGGGAAGAAGCAGAGAACAGAATTAAAATTAAAAACGACCTTGAAAGTGGTATTGATGGAATTATTAGTACTTCAACTTTAGAATTGGGAATTGATATTGGTGAATTGGATCAGGTTATCCAATTAGATTCACTTTCAAGTTCAAGTTCATTCCTTCAAAGAGTTGGAAGAACAGGCCGCCGAAAAGGGAAGCCTCAGTATTTTCGGGGGATGCTTTTAAAAGAAGATGATCTTGTTCTTTTAAGTGCTGTGGTTAGTTTGGGTTTAAAAAACATATCTGAAAATTTGAAATTTCCACAAAAGGCAATCCATATTTTAGCTCATCAGTTAATTTGTCTAAGTCTGCAAAATAATGGTATTCCTCCAAGTCGGGCATGGGAAACTTTGTCAGGCGCTTATTGTTTCTCAGCCATAAATGAAAATCAGTTTCAAGAACTGATTTCTTTTATGATTTCCAATGATTATTTTAGGGAAGTTGATAGTGAATTGGTTGTTGGTGAAGAAGCGGAAAGATATTTTTTAGGTGCGAACTGGCAAAAACTATTTGCGGTTTTCGATACTGGGCCATTATATGAAGTTTATAATGAAAAAAAACATGTCGGTAATTTAGATTCCGCTTTTGTTGAATCACTTGAAGTACCGTTTTTATTTATACTTGGCGGTCTTGAATGGGAAGCATATAAAGTGAAGACAGATTCTCATCAGGTTTTTGCGAGAAACACAAAAGCAGGAAATGCTCCGCGATGGGTAACTTTTCATGGCTTCGATGTCCCTTATGAAGTCGCAAAGGAAGCGGGTAGAATTCTCTTTTCCGATAATATCCCTTCTTTTTTAGATGATAATGCAAAAAGTAGTTTTAAATCTGCTCAACATCAAATCATAAATCTAAGCTGGAATGAATGTACTTGGATTGCAGTTGTTGATGATTTTGAAATAGAGATTTGGACTTTTGCTGGAGATAAAATTAATCGTACATTGTCAAAATTGATAATTTTATTTGGATTGGGCCAAAGCTCTTCAAATTATAAACTTGTAACAATTAAATCTGTGAAATTGAATTGGGAAGATATTATCGGATTTATTTCAGACATACAAAATATTGATTTAAATGAATCAAATGATTTTGTGAAAAAATTAATAGAAAACATGAAGTTGGTATATTTTTCTAAATTTTCGAAATGTCTTCCAGATCATTTACTAGCAGAAGCATTGTCAGAAAGATTATTTGATTTTTATGGGCTTGTTTCAGAAATTCAAAATAGTAAAGTTGAAGTAATGAAAATTAGTGACAATTAAGTAGTAGTTATCGCAGGGGTCTAACACGGTAATTAACCAGACACCAAGCGTATCCCTGTTTTTTTTTGGTTTTTAAATCTGAAGTAGTTTGTCGGTAACACGATAAGTCGCCGCTTTGTTTGGTGCAGGTTATCTCCAGTCCGTTAGATTTGGCCTCAAATAGTTCGTATTTCGCACAAGCTCAAATCGAGGACTGCAAATGGAATTGATAGGTTAAATAGTAGCAGGCATTGGATTGATTTTTTATTAACAGTTGGATAAGAAAAGGAAATATCAAATGAAGAACCTTAAGATTTTCATCATTGCATTAGCAACTAATTTATTGTTAGCTTGCGGAGGTTGCAAAGCACAGGAAACAACAAATCAATCCGAAACAGCTGAAAGCAGTAACGATGTTGAAACTATTGAGCAAATGTTTCAAAATTCGATGAAAGACATTGAAACTACAAAATACCACGAGTTCATAGACCCCCAAAACGGTTTGGTACAGGCAAGGTTCCCTATCCCGAAAAGTTGGAAAGTTAACCATACAGACAATCCTATTTACATAAAGGGGCTGAACAATTTAAGAGTTTACAAAACCGAAACTAACAAATATACTTGGAGCAATGATCCTATGATGCAACAAACTTTGCAGATGACTGGGCAAATGCTCGCAAGGCCTATGAACAATAGACAAGTACTAAGCCAATTTTTACAACCAAATGTTGAAGCACATGGATACATATTTCTGAAAAGTTATGAACTTCCAGAAATTTCCGGTTTATGGCAACGATTTTTCAACGCAATGCCCAACACGGGTTCTCAGCGCCAGGTGGAAGCTTGGGGTACCGAATGGAAAACTCGAAAAGGAACTAAATCTCTAATCGTGTTAGTACGATATCAATTTACAAAGCAACAAACAATATTATGGAACATTCAAACCACAGAACTTGAAACTGAACCAAGGTATTTTGAAAAAGCTAAAAACGCCTACTTATATTCTTCGGCCAATGCCCAAATCAACCCACAATGGATACAGTATATGAATGGCCAATTGATGGGAAATATTCGAAAGACTAATAAATTTTGGGCAAAAGCCTCCGCTCAAAGTGCGTCCGCGCATAAGCAACGCATGAATGCCATCGCGGCTCGTGGAAAAACATCCACATCAATTGGTGACACCTACAGCGACATTCTTGATATTTCTCACAAGGGTTATCTGACCCGAAGTAATATTAACCATTCAGGCCACTCGAAGACGATTCGAGCCATAAGTGGAACCAATCTGATTGGTAACCACGAAACCGGCGAACATTATTCGGTTCCATCGGGTTCAAATTATTATTGGGTTTCTAAAGATGGCACCTACTTCGG
>JAJDAE010000045.1 GCA_029262035.1 Candidatus Zhuqueibacterota bacterium | reverse complement strand
CCTGCGCAAATCGCAAATGCAGGAATTGCAACACTCCACCATGGCAAAGATTGCTCAAAAATAAAACCCAGAACTATGATCATAAAAATATTCACACTCATTTTTCAGGCCTCAAAGTTAGTTCGGATACAAGCCGGTTATTGGGCCCGTCACCCGGTTTCAGAAAGAGGAGTTCCGCCAACTCACCCTCTACCCAATCATCCATAAAATCATCGTAGTGTAAACTGCCGGGGTTACCGGACTGCCCGCCGGGGTAAATTCCCCAGGCCTTTACCTGCGGCTCCAAAGAAACCACCATGCGCCACGAAGGGCCGTGGGTTTTGCCGGTGGCCATAACAATGCGCCTGTCGCCGCCAACCGGTAATTTGCCGGAACTAAATCCGGGTAATTTAGCAAGGTGAGCGACTTCCGTACCTTTGTAATTTGCCCACTCCCAGCTACTGTCGGGTTTACCAAATTTATCATACAGTTTCGCAACCGCATTTTTGTATGAAGAAACAACAAGACCGGCCAATGTTTCTACTTCCGGAGTTTCGATATTGTCAAACCATTTTGCATCCCGGGATTCAAGCATAAGTTGTACAGTACGCGGCCTGGAAGGTAGCTTCACTGCAAATTCATCCGGCTTAAATTCATCGTCCCAGATTGCTTTAAATAAAATCCCCCACCACTCTTTGAACACAGATGGCGCAATTTTACCGGCATCATTGAAATAGTCCCAATCAGCAAGAATTCTATGAACCCCTGTTTCCTCCTCTGAAAGCGGGGCATTTTCAATAAACTTCAGAAGGAATGGTAAGGCAGATTCCGCGTGTAAATTTTTGGTGTCAATCTGTAAAACTCTGAAATCATCCGGCACAAGTCTATCGGAAGACTCCAACCATTCATTGATACGAGTGCCTCGGTAAAATGGCGCGAAATGTGATCCAAGGTAATAAGGATAGGTCCTATCGGCAGGAATCTGATTAGCAGAACTCAGAAAACTACGACCGGGATTTTTGCTGGCCGGACTTTGGCCCCGGGGAACCCAACCCTGCCAATTGTATAAAGGCTCACTGCCATCACTGACAAATTTACCCTGGCCTTGCCATTTAAGTGGAAATTTACCATTGTGTCGAATGGCAATATCGCTGCTGTCGGCAAAGACAAAATTTTGGGCAGGACAATCATAGAAAGATGATGCCTCGACATAATCATCATAATTTGCTGCACGGTTTAATGCATGAAAGGCGCGGGCTTCATTGCCGGCATCGTGACCCAGCCAGCGCAAAGCATGTGTGGGCATTTGCTCAGACTTCACATCGCGGTTAAAAAGCGCAACCGGCCCATGGTGGGTATAAATAACTGATTCTAAAATGGCTTCCTTGTCGCGAATTTTGATTTCTTCCACTATCTTTGTCGTTGACTGCCATTTGCCATCATACCAATATTCATTTTTATTGCTGTCTTTAAACTTAATTTCATACCAATCCATTACATCGGTGCCACCGTTTGTTACGCCCCAGGCGACATTTTCATTAAAACCAATAATCACTTCCGCAGCCCCGGGCAGAGACACACCATAAACATTTACATTTGGGCTGATGAGTTGCACCTCATACCAAACAGAAGGCAGTTTGAGAGCAAGATGGGGATCGTTTGCCAGAATCGGGTAACCGCTCCTGGTCTTTTCCCCTGAGACAACCCAGTTATTGCTGCCATTGTTTGGGTCAGGCTCAAATGGTGGAATGTTGGAAGTTACAGTTGCCTTAAAATCAGAGCCCGGTTGCTGTGCTGTGAGAGGAGTAAATTTCCAGGGCGTCCTTTTCGGGATTATCGGGTCCATTGTGCCGGGATAATCAGGAAATAAATCTGCGACGATTTCGCTGCCAAACCGTGCTAAATTGTTGGTCATCCGGAAATCATTGCTACGTGCACTTAAATCCCATGCCATCATTTTTTGCAACAATACATTTTTAAAGGGCGTCCACTGCTCCGGCGCATAATCAAGAATTTTGTATTCTACAGGGTAGTCTTTGGAAGCAAGCGTTTTAATGAAAGCATTAACACCGGCAGCATAAGATTGAATGACTGCAAAAATCTCAGGGTCCGTTTTTAGTAGCTCAAGCGTATTTTTTGCGCCGTAAACCATTCCAATTTGGCGCTGATACCGATCGTATTCCAGCGCCCGCTCACCGACAATTTCCGACAAACGGCCTGCAGCCGCATGCGTTTGAAACTCCATTTGCCAGAGCCGATCACGAGCGGTGATGTAGCCCTGAGTGTAATACAGGTCTGCATCATTTTCAGCGAAAATATGGGGTACCTGCCGGTCATCAAATAAAACGCGTACAGGCGCTTTCAGACCGGGTAAAACCAAATTCTCCGATACACGTGGGCCGGTTTCGGCATTTTGCCAGAAACCGTGAAATGGATCGAAAAACTCACCAAGGGGAGGCGCTGATCCAAATTTTATATTAAGAATGAAAATTACAAGAGTTGTAGCTGTAAGCGAAGCCAGGCATTTTAGCCAACTCATTTTCCCTCCGGAATTTCGAGAATTGAACATATAAATTGAGGTGCCTTTTAATTTTACAAATCCTTGAAAAAACAATCAACCTAAAATAGTTTGCTTATTTCACAAAATTCATTTTATTAGAAACAAATCTACCGCTGATCGGTGTTAATAAATTGAACAAAGAAACAGCTGTAATCAATTATTATGAATATAAGGACTCAATAAGTGAAAAAAATCTCAACGATTGTTCTCATTATTTTGGCATTTCAAAATTTGGCATCAGCACAATTTGGCGCCGACGACGTTTTAACCGTAGAAACTTTTCTATCGCAGGATAAAATCAAACCAGGCGATGAATTTAAAATTGGAGTCAAAATTAGTATTTCTGATGAATGGCACACAAACTCACATACGCCAACTGAGGAATTCTTAATACCCGCAGAAATTGAAATCGATTCAACCGGAGCCTTCGAAGTGAGGCAAATCCATTATCCGGAAGGAGAAATGGTAAAATTCACTTTCTCTGAAACGCCGCTTTCAGTTTATGAGGGCGAAACAATTATTTGGGCCGAAGCAAAAGCCAATCAATCGCTCGATTCTGATTCACTCATTATTTCGGGCACATTTTCTTACCAGGCTTGCAATGACTTGGTTTGCCTGATGCCAACAGAGCAGTCGTTTAGAATCAGCGCTGCGATAGCTGCCGAAGGCGAGGCCGTTAACGAAATCAATTCTGAGTTATTTTCATCCAAAGGCTTGGGAGAGCTGCAAGGTGATAGAACCACAGGAGAAATTGACAAACTCATTTCAGGCCAGGGCATGTTCCTCACACTTCTGTCAATTTTTCTTGGCGGGTTGGCACTCAACTTAACGCCCTGCGTTTACCCGGTTATCCCAATTACAATCAGTTTTTTTGCCGGGCAATCTTCAGGGAAAATTTCAAAATCATTTATACTTGCCCTGATTTACGTCTTAGGCATGTCGATTACTTATTCTGCACTGGGCGTAACCGCTGCTTTAACCGGTGGCCTGCTTGGGTCATCCTTACAAAATCCGCTGGTATTGGTTGGCATTGCAGCCGTATTCCTGGTATTCGCAGCCAGCATGTTTGGCGCCTTTGAAATCACCATTCCCGCATTTTTGAATAACCTGGCCGGTGGATCCCGACAGGGTATTTTAGGTTCGCTGTTCATGGGCTTAACGGTTGGTATTGTTGCAGCGCCATGTATCGGGCCCTTCGTTATTAGTTTGTTAACTTATGTTGCCGCCCAAGGTGATCCCGTGCTCGGCTTCACAATGTTTTTCATTTTGTCGCTGGGACTGGGTCTACCCTATCTTATCCTGGGTACATTTTCCGGTTCAATCAAAAGTCTGCCACGTTCCGGTGAGTGGATGATTTGGGTAAAAAAAGTATTCGGCGTCATCATGATTGCTGTGGCAATATATTTTATCAGCACGCTGCTTCCGGAAACAATTTACACAGTTTTACTGACAGCAACATTAATCCTTGGTGGTTTGTATGTTGGATTTTTTGAAAAATCAAAAGCCAGCTTTAATGCTTTTTCTTACTTGAAAAAAGGGATTGGGTTTGCGCTGTTGCTTTATGGTGCATGGATAGCCCTTTCTGCCTGGGAACATGCCAACAAAGAAAAAATAGATTGGCAAACATATAATGAACAGGCCATTCAAGAAGCGAAAGCAGAACATCGCCCCGTAATAATTGATTTTTATGCAGACTGGTGCCTGCCTTGTAAAGAAATTGACAACAAGCTTTTTACTGAACCAGTAATTGTGGAAGAGTCAAAAAACTTCACGACTCTAAAAGCAGACCTGACCAACGAAGACAGTCAATTCGTTACAGACATTCGGCTTCAATACAAAGTACTGGGCGTACCAACAATTATTCTGCTTGATGGCAATGGCGCTGAATACCGAAGATTTACGGATGAGCTCGTCCACATGCATCCGGATGAATTTTTAAAGATTATGCGACAAGAAACTCAAGACAGGAAATAATTTCAATGGAAAAAATTGAAATTCTAAAAAAGTACAGCTTTTTCAACGAAGCTGATGCCGGCCTTCAGAAGGAATTGGAGCAAGAAGCAATAGGTGCTAAACTGAAGGCCGGTGACTTTTACTTTTTCGAAGGAGATGCATGCAGCCAAATCGCGCTCCTGGGAAAAGGCAGCATACGGGTTTACAAACAGGGAGAATCCGGGAGAGAAATCACGCTGTACCATGTGATTTCAGGGGAGACATGTATTCTCACGGCATCCTGTCTTCTGGCAAGCATGAGTTATCCTGCCACCGCGATTGCAGAACAGGACAGCGAGGCGGTTATCTTTCCTGCAGCCATTTTCAGAAAATGGATCGGCTCTTACGAGACCATTCGGCAACTTATATTCGAAACACTTGCAATGCGTATGTCTACCGTCATGTCACTGGTTGAAGAAATTGTTTTCAATAGAATGGACCATAGATTGGCGCAATACCTTCAACAAAAATTTGAAAATGGGGGCCAGCCATTAAATATCATCCACATTACTCACGACCAAATTGCATCAGAGTTAGGCTCAGCCAGAGAAGTCATTAGCCGCCTTTTGAAAGAGTTGGAGCGCTTGGGCGCGTTAGAGCTAACTCGTGGACGAATTTCCCTTAAGAATCAAAAAGTCTTACAAAAACAAGAACTCCCACTCTAAGTAAATAGATTTAATTTTTGTGACATAGTCACAGACATTCCCTGAATAATTCCATATACTTTGTCAAATCAATATCTTATGAACTAAATCAGGACATTTGCCATGAAAACAAACGTTGGGTCCGCAGACAAAGTTATCCGCATTATCATTGCGCTGGCATTATTCAGCTTATTTTTCATTTTAGAGGGAAACTTGCGTTTCCTTTCAGCAATTGGATTAATTCTACTGGTCACAGCCTTCATCTCCTGGTGCCCCCTGTATTCCCTTTTTGGGTTAAACACCTGTCCGATAGAGAGAACGAATTAAGTTATTTGTGATGATCATTGAGAAAGGAAGGTAGCCTTTTCAAAAAGGTTACCTTCTACTGAATCGAGCGTCTTCAATATCCTCAACAGGAAACTTGTCTATCCATTTTCCTTTAGGAATTCTCTGAGAATTTTTATCTGTTCCTTAATTATTTCTACATGTTGACTTTGGGCCGCCATTTCCAAGTTGCTTCCTATTTGCGTGATTTCATTATAACCATAGCTTCCACCGCTGCCCTTCAGGCTGTGTGCGATAATCGAAAGATTCTCAAAATCACCAGCAGACAGACACTTTTTCAACTGTTTAAAACGCTTTTTAATATCGTTGATATAGAATTTTTTCAGTTTCTCCATTTCCGCTTGAATTTCGAGTTCGAGTTTATCCATACTTTGTGAAGGTTTTTCTTCTTCTAAATATCCTTGCACAGTTTCAATAAAGATGCGATTATTTATGGGTTTGTTAATATAGTCTGTACAACCAGCCTCAAGGCACTTATCCGCATCTCCCTTCATTGCAAATGCGGTGAGGGCGATAATAGGCACATCCTTTAATTTAGCATTTTCACGAATTTGTCGAGTGGCATTATACCCATCCATAACAGGCATTTGCATATCCATTAATATTAAATCAAAATCATTTTTTTCTATGGCGCTCAACGCTTCTTTACCATTCTCAACGATAGTAAGAATATAATCGAACCGTGATAATATTTCAGATATCAGAGCAGAATTGACGTAATTGTCTTCAGCAAGCAGAATATGTTTTAGATCAGTTTTACCCGAAGTCTTTCCAGATGAAACTCGTTTAGGTTCTAGCAGTCCTGCAGGAGGTGAGGTATTTCTGTAAAAATTATCGGGCTCGGTATTAGCTTCCTCGTATTTAATTTCCCCCTCATACTTTTCCAAAGGAAGTCTAATGATGAAAGTAGTTCCTGTTCCGATTTCGCTTTTTAATTCAATTTTTCCACCCATCAGTTCAACGAGACTTTTAGTTATAGCAAGCCCTAATCCGGTGCCCTCATATTTTTTGATATTTGAATTTTTAACCTGGCTAAAGCTATCAAAAATGTTTCGCTGGTGTTCTATCGGGATCCCAATACCCGTGTCCTCTACTATAATTTCAATCGGAAACACAGTCTTTGGGGATTTCCCAAAATGCCTGGACTTTCTGGTTATAATTTTAATGTGACCCTGATTCGTAAATTTAGAAGCATTGGAAAGCAAGTTTAGAATTATTTGCCCGAATCGTTTTGGGTCGCCAACAAATTTATCATGCAAATCGGCATTTAATTCCAGCTTCACCTCCACCGATTTCTCAGCAATTCCAGGTACGATCATCTGAATTTTTTCTTGTAAAATATGCGATAAAACAAACGGCTTCGATTCCAGAACCACAGCTTTGGATTCAATTTTTGAGAAGTCTAAAATTTCATTTATAAGGTCTAACAAAAAGTATGCGGAGGACTGAACAACTTTAACAAACCCAAGCTGATCGGTTGAAATTCTCTCTTCAAGCAATAAATCCGTATAACCAATAATGCCATTTAAGGGAGTACGAATTTCATGACTCATATTTGCCAAAAACTGGCTTTTAGCATAATTGGCGGATTCGGAGTTTTCCTTAGATTTTTTTAGTGCAGCCTCAGCTTTATATCTTTCTGTGACATCGTGACTCACGACCACCACTTTTTCTGGCTGACCATCATTATCTAAAATTACATTATTCAGAGAGTCAACCGAAATTAGATGACCGTTTTTTCTTTTTAATTTGTACCGGATGGAATAACTTTTTTTACATTTTAAAGATTTCTGAAAGAGTTCAAGAGCCTTGGTTAAATCCATTTTATGAATCAAATCAAAACTCCAGGTATCTTGAAGGAACTCAGGTCTATACCCCAACAACCATTTGTACGATGGGCTTGCATACAAAAAGTTACCTTTAATATCCAGGACGGCAATTAAGTCGGTCGCATTTTCAGTTATCAAACGGAAAAGTTCCTGATTCTGCTTCAAGGTTTTTTCATTTTGAATGAGTTGATTATTGCTGGCTATAAGTTGTTGAAAAGCGGCACTAAGTTGTTGACGGTTTGCCGACAGCTCAAGGTTGGCAGCGTTTAACTCATGATCAATTTTATTGCGCTTGGTAGTATCTCGAATAACGCTAATAATGGCTAACCGGTTTTGATAACGAATCTTGTCAGATCGGATCTCAACATTTATCAGATTTCCATGACGGGTGATATGTCTAAATTTTCTCGGCTGATCAGTCTCGAAGTTTTCAAGGTAATGTCTTGCCTTCAATATTTCATCGGATGGATGCAGGCTCTGTACCTTCATCTTTAAGAGAATTTCAGCACTGTATCCGTATGTTTGAAATGCTGCTTTATTAAAATCCAAAATTAAATGTGTGTCCAAATCACTTATAATAATTGGATCGAGGATCTTATCGAAAAGAATTCTATAATGGTCATCATCAAGGGACTTACTCCCTTCACCATTTTCACGAATTTTATAATTTATATATATTCCCACTTTCTCTTCTGCAATTGAAACAACAGAGGTCTCAAATTCAACCTCAATCGGAGTATTTGCCTTATTTTCCACAGTTGCTTCTTCAGACAAATGCCCACACTTTAGTGTTCTATCAAAAATTCCACTGAATTCTTTTTGGGCCTTTTCAGGGATAATCAATTGAGACAGCATTTTCGACTTTGCTTCATCTTTCTCAAAGCCGAATATTTTCGTAAACATTGCGTTTACCTGAACAACCCTCATTTCATTATTCAAAAGAACAATTGCGCTTGAAGAAGACTCAAAAAGCGATTCATAATACTTTTTTTGCATTTTCAATTCTTCTTCTGCCTTAACTCTTTTTGTTACATCTCTTACAACACCCTCATAATATTTGGGATTATCCTGAGCATTTTTAATGATATATCCATGATCTTCAACCCATAACTCAGAACCATCTTTACGTTTCAACCGAAAAACCGCAAGATAAGAATCGTTTTGCCGTTTTAAGGAAAGGACTCTTTCTCGTTCAAGCTCAGAAAAATATAAATCTCTGGTGATATTTTTCTTAAGAATTTCTGATTTGGTTTTATAGCCAAGCATTTTCACAAATGCCTGGTTTACAGTGATAAATTTACCGTTCTGAGATGTCTTGTAAATTCCATCTGTAATATTTTCGAACAAATAATAATAGTTGGTTTCTTCAGATTTACCGGGGATTCTTACAACCTCTTCCTTACTAGAAGTAATCCGCTCTTCAGCTTGTCTGATTACTTCTTGTAGATTATCAAGATCTATCGGTTTTTGTAAATATTTCCACACGACCCCTGAATTTATCGCATCTATCACTACCGTTTTATCTGTGTAGCCTGTAAAAAGAATTTTAATTGTATCAGGAGCAATGGTTTGAGCGCGTTGCAAAAACTGTAGGCCAGACATTTTGGGCATAAATTGATCGCTCAAAATAATCTGAATTGGCTTATCCTTTAATATACCCAAAGCACGTTTAGCATTTGGAGCCGAATAAACCTTATAATCCTTTTTTAGAGCTTCCCGAATAGTATCTAAAACATCGGCTTCGTCATCAACAATCAATAGAGAGGTATTCTGCATGTGTTGCCCTAAATTAACACTCATTACAATGCTTTAAAATATTTACATTAGTTTTTATCGGTTTTTTAAGTTGTAATGTTTATATTTTATTACACTTTTTTAAGAATTCATGCGCTCATCTTGAGAATAAATTTGTGGGCAGCATTTTACTATGGGAACAACCCAACTCCAAATAAATCAGTTCTTAATCTTCTCGGTTAAATTGTCGAGAACTCTCCTTTGCGCTCGGACAATTAAATAGGAAAATGAAGGAATTAAAGCAGAGTTAAAAAGTTATGGAGTACGTACTTTGATGGATCTCTTTAATTTAACCAGGCAACTCATAGACATTGAATCAATTACTGGCAATGAACGCCAGGTTTGTGATTTCCTGGTACAATATCTAAAAGATGCAGGTTTTAAAACTCAAACTCAAAATATTGAGTCGGGACGTTCAAATATATTGGCATATCTCAAAGAATCCCCAAAAGTCATTCTCTGTACACATCAGGACACTGTTCCACCATTCTTTTCATCCTCAGAAAACGATACATTTATTTACGGCAGGGGCGCTTGTGATGTGAAAGGCATTGTAGCTGCGATGTTGACTGCAGGACAAGAATTAAAGCATGAAGGTGTTGACGATTTTGGATTCTTATTTGTTGTAGGAGAAGAAACCGGCAGCGAGGGGGCCAAACACTCAAATGCAGTCAGTCTAAATCCTGATTTTATTATTGTGGGCGAACCAACCAAAAACAAATTGGCCAAAGGGCACAAGGGTATTTTAACAATAAAGCTGCGTGCCACCGGTGTCGCAGGACATTCATCTTTTCCGGAAACCGGCGAGTCAGCAATTAACTCGCTCATTGCGATTTTACAGGAGATTCTCGATTTTGACTTTGGTCATGATCCCGTTCTTGGGGATTGTACGACGAATATTGGTACAATTTCAGGTGGTGTGGCGCATAATGTCATCCCTGCCAACGCAGAAGCAGAAGTTTCGATTCGTGCGAGTATTCCAACAATAGAGTTGTCCCAAAAGCTTGAATCGCTTTTAAACGGAAAAATCCAATATAGTACAAGTGTTCGCTCAGAACCTCAGAAACTGTTTTTTCTTCCCGGCTATGGAGTGACAGTACTGCCATTTTGCACAGATATACCACATCTTGAAAAATGGGGACAACCACTTTTGATTGGTCCCGGCGACGCACGCCTTGCCCATACCAGTGATGAAAGAATCGGAAAAATTGAACTCACTGAAGCCGTTGAAATTTATAAAAGATTAGTTCAAGATTTGATCTCAAAATAGGCATTACAAATCAAAAAATTGTAACTGAATTTGGAATCCTCTGTTAAAAGAAATTGGAGTAAGAAATGAAGCAGTTTAATGTTGCAGTAGTTGGCGCAACAGGAATGGTTGGCCGCACTTTTATAAGTATTTTACAGGAACGGAACTTTCCTATTGGTGAACTCAAATTACTGGCCTCCCAAAGATCTGCCGGTCAAAAACTTGAATTCGGCACCAAAGAAATCACCGTTGAAGAGCTAACCCGGAATTCGTTTAAAGATATTGATATTGCCCTTTTTTCCGCCGGCGCAGACATAAGCCTTGAATTTGCACCAATTGCAGCAGAATCTGGCACAATCGTTATTGACAACAGCAGCGCTTTCAGAATGGATTCAAATATTCCATTAATTGTGCCGGAAGTAAACCCCCATGCTTTGAAACCAGAATACAAAATCATTGCAAATCCAAACTGCTCAACCATTCAAATGGTTGTTGCTGCAAAGCCGCTACACGATAAGGCTAAAATTAAAAGGATGGTCGTTTCAACCTACCAATCAGTTTCGGGAAAAGGAAAAGATGCCGTTGATGAAATGACGCAGCAAACCAGAGCATTTCTAAATAACGAAATCATCACTCCGAAAGAATTTCCGCATCAAATTGCTTTTAATATGCTGCCGCATATTGACGTTTTTGACGAAAATGGAGATACCAAGGAAGAAATTAAGATGATTAAAGAAACTAGAAAAATTATGGGCGAGCCCGACCTAGCCATAACAGCTACATGTGTCCGCGTTCCGGTTTCAAGTAGTCACTGCGTAAGTCTTAATGCCGAATTCGAAAACCCTATAACTCCCGAAGAAGCCCGCGCTGCATTAACCGATTTTCCTGGAATCATCGTTATGGATAATCCTTCAGAAAATATTTATCCCACACCTGTATTATGCGGCGGTAAAGATGAAGTTTTTGTTGGTAGAATTCGTAAAGACCAGTCTGTAAAATATGGCCTGAACCTTTGGGTTGTTTCGGACAATTTGCGCAAAGGAGCGGCGTTAAATACAATTCAAATTGCCGAGTTGCTGAAATAAAAAAAAGCCCTCAAATGAGGGCTTTTTAGTTTTTTTCTTATTTGGGATTCTTTTCCGAATCTTCCGCATCCTCTTCTAAAATCTTTCGTAATCGTTCCAATTCTCTCTCGGCACGAATCCTTTCTGCCCGAATCCGTTCTAATTCAGCCTCTGCAGATTCCGTTTCATTCTGCTCACGAATGATTTGCTCAAAAAGTTCACGCCTGGACTGCGCCTTTTGCATGAGCAGGTCTCTTTCATTTAGACGGTAAGAACTGGTCGGCAAAATATTAAATGAGGTTCCAAATACAAGCCTCCAACCTGGATAATTAGGTTGCTCACTTGGAAGAGTCCTAAAAGCACCGTTTCCATTATCGGCGTAAAGCGTTTTATCTTTTGAATTAAACAAACGGATATCAACACCGGCATTTAATGTAATCCAATTCATTGGACTATAATAAACCGCAGGCGTCAAATAAAGGTAACTTTCCCGACTATATGCTGAAGTGGGTGGTTCCTGCAAAAAGGCATTACCATAAACTTCAAACGAGAAATCTACGGAGTTTTTAGGCACTCTTACTCCAAAACCATATTTCAATTCCTGAGTCATCTTGGTAGGAATCGTTTCTATAGTACCATTATCGACTAAACCCGTGCCAACGTCATTATGATTCCAGTACCCGAGATTAAAATGAATATTGGTGGCATCTGTTGGGTACAATGGGTCCATAGAATAGGACATTAATCCGGTCACTCCCCAACCTACATTGCTGGAAGAATAGGGTTCAAATGGAACATTACTTGCTTTGCCCAAGGGAAATCTTGCAGACGCAAGTAAACCATAAGTAACCGAACTTCCCGGGGCTGCGAATGAGCCGAATTTAGTAGAGAGAAATAAATCATCCGGCGAACTGACTTTATCTCCCGGTAAGTTTGTATCTTGATAAATTACCGGTGAGGCAGAAACTTCAACATGCTTACCGAACCCATAGTTGAAATTTAGGCGACCTGAAACATCCCAAATAGTTAGCGGCGTTCGATCTTCATAATTGGCATTCTTGCCAAAAAAACGAGAATTACTGGCGATACTTAAAAAACCCGGTTCAACCGTCCATGCTGATTGCACATAAATTAATCCTAAACCGCCACTAAAGTTAGTTTGGGCAGATGTATGGTTGAATAAAGATAAAATGAAGATCGTAATTACAAACAGAAACTTAAAACTTTTCATTTGTTGCCTCCTAAGACATTTGAGTCCATTCAAACATTAAATTGATTATATCCAATAATTCAGTCTTAAGCGGCAAAATTTAATACTAAGAGTTCAGAGCTTTTTTAGCCGCTAAAGAATTTGCTCTGTAAAGTGATTCGAAAGTTCCGGCATCAGTCCACCAGCCATCAAGCATGTCCCAACTCATTTTACCTGATTTGATGAACATATTATTTACGTCAGTGATTTCCAGTTCCCCTCTGGCAGACGGTTCAAGTTTTTTGATAAAATCAAAAACTGAAGAATCATACATGTAGATACCTGTTACAACAAAATTACTTTTAGGATCTTTTGGCTTTTCAACAATATTGGTAACTTTTTCACCATCCAATTCAGCCACGCCAAATCGCCAGGGGTCTTCAACTTGTTTTAATAATATTTTCGCCCCTTCACCTTGATTTATAAAGTTTTGTACTGCTTTCTTAATATTCTTTTCAATAATGTTATCTCCAAGAATTACAACGACTGGTTCACCATCAGCAAAATATTCGGCAAGGCTTAACGCTTCGGCAATGCCACCCTCACCTTCCTGATAAGTGTAATTTAAATGCCGAAGCCCAAACTCTTTTCCGTTACCCAGTAATTTCAAAAAATCACCGGCATTATTACCACCTGTCACCAGTAATATATCTGTAATCCCTGCACTAACCAATGTATCCAAAGGATAGTAAATCATTGGTTTATCATAAATTGGGAGCAAATGTTTATTAGTTATTTTTGTCAGCGGGTGAAGTCGAGTACCCAAGCCTCCTGCTAAAATGATACCTTTCATTATGTTCCTCAATAGTTTGAAGTTATTTGACTTCGCCCACAAC
>JAJDAE010000044.1 GCA_029262035.1 Candidatus Zhuqueibacterota bacterium | reverse complement strand
CTTCTCACGATATTTAATAAGTTTTTTTTGTCCATCTTGTAAATCACGATTTAATGAACTTTTACTACTGGATGATAAGACACTTTTTTTTGACATTCAAGGGCACCTGTAAACGGTGCACTTTCATTATGCCAATAACCGTCAGCCATTAGCTTTCAGCGGTTAGTTTTTGTTTTCTATCCCCCCGGAGAACTTATTTGCCTTCAATTTGTTTGTAGTCAGAGCTTGCTCTGCTTGTTGCAAGCGTTATTTACAGAGCAAGTTCTGACTACAAACGACAACAGGCAGAGGGAGGCCAGGTGCTGAATAGCTATTTTAATAAAGTAAACTGCCTTGTTTGTTTAAACTCGCCAGCCTTGAGGCTATAAAAATAAACGCCGCTCGGTAAATTTTTCCCGTTAAAATCAATTTTATAATTGCCTGCCTGCATTTGCTGATTTACCAGAACTCCCTGCTCTTTACCAAGTAAATTAAACACGGTCAATTTTGCGTGAACCTGTTTCGGAAGAGAAAATGGGATGGATGTTTGGGGGTTAAACGGGTTCGGATAATTTTGCTCCAGACTGAATTCTGCCGGAACGAGATTGTTCGCTTCTTCAACTGAAGTAAAAAGCCCGCCAACGGCTTTAAAATAAACATTGGCGTTTCCATCACCAATTCGATCATCCAGCCAGGATAGATAATAGTTCCTGCCATCGCAAGCAATATTAATTAAACCCGAAGCAACGTCCTGGTTGGGCACGATAAATGGCGTCGAAGTAGGATTGCCCTGGCTATTATATTGACGGCCGCGTGCACGCAATCCATCCAGCCCCGCAGAACCGGAGCTATCCGTCCATACCACCATAAAACCGTTATCATCGCGAATTGCAACTCCAGGTCTATCCCATATTTCTCCCTGCCCTGAACTGATTTTAAAATTGCCGCCGGTAGGATTGCCGGATGCATTATACAACTGTCCATAAATTTCACCAGCCTGGCCGTCCCGGGTATCCGCCCAAACTACAACAGAAACCCCGTTCGCGTTCATTGCTACGGCAGACCAAATATTCAGGACGCCAACAGCATCGCCCTGATTAACTTTTAAGTTGCCGCCCATGGGGCCATTAAAACTGTAGAACTGCGCTGAAATATCCCAATTATTATCCAGCCTGCTATCCTGCCAGACCACCATAATCAGGCTGCTATTCGTGGCAACATCCGGGAATTTATGATAGTCCTGCGGACTCGGGTCAGTAGTATGTGGTAAGAAAAAGTCACCGACAAAATCACCGTTTGGTGCAAACTGCTGAATATAAACCGCTTGTTTTCCCGAATCAAATGATCTTCCATTCAACACGGCAAAAAAATCTCCGGTCGGCGCCACCGCAATCCTCGGATTTTCCTCCCAATCAAGCGCCAGTGGAATCAACCAGCGAATGACGCCATTGGAATTACTAAAATCGATAACCTGCCCCTCTGAAGAAACCACGCCGATACCGGCCTCGGAAGAACCCACATCGTCTGAGCCAATCGATAAACGGCCTTCATGTTCTACCGCAACCAAAAGCGTCCCATCAGGTGTAAATGCGATGTCCGGATTGGGTTCCAGGAAATCCGAAGTCCAGATCGATAATGATCTGGACTCGCCTTTAAATACATTTAGTGGCCCAACAGCCGCAAGACTGCTGGTAAACATCTGCACTGCCACTCTCGGCTGCTCAGCAACCGGAATATTGTAATCGTTAAAATCCTGCCATGCGACGGCAATGTTGCCATTAGCTGCCACTGCAACAGCGGTGCGTCCGACACCTTTTGTATTCTGGTTAGAATTATTTATCATAACATCATCTATAATAATCTGACCTTGTAAAAAAGGATGCGAAAGCAGTAAACATAAAACTACTAATGCTGTGTTTTTCACTATGACTCTCCCGTTCTATTTAAGCAGCGTCATTTTTCTTGTTAATGTGGATGCCTTTCCTGAAGCATCTTTTATTTCAAGACGGTAGAAATAAATACCGCTGGCTACACGGGTTCCCTTTTCATTGCGTCCGGTCCAAATAGATGTATATTGCCCGGCAGTTTTCTTTTCATTCTCAAGTACTGAAACCAGTCTGCCTGAGATATCATAAATTGACAAAGATACCTCTGCATTAGTTGGCAATTCATATCGAATGGCGGTTTCCGGGTTAAACGGATTTGGGTAATTCTGCGCCAGGTTGAAGCTTTCCGGCACTGAAGTATTCTCCGATTCCACGCTTGTAGGAAAGCGCTGGCCAACTGCGAACGCAACAGGAAAAACCAGAGAGCTAAATAGGCCTTGATCATTTCCGGCACCGGTGATACCATCCGCCGCCAAATCAACAACCCATAAAGCAGCGCCATCTTGATTTCTAAAATGGTAGTAGACCTTTGAATCATCACTGGAAAAAGCCGGACTGCCGGGGGAATTAAAGTTGAAAGTTATTTCAGCAACGTCATTTGAGTTTAAGTTTATACCGAGCACACTCACGTCACCATTTTCATCAATAAAATCTATAGCGATAATATTATCTGTGTTTGAAGCAAAGACGGGATTACCAACACTCACGCCTGTAGGTTGTGGCGGCAAAAGCCGTGCAATTCCACCGGTGCTTGCCTGAAGCAGATTAATATCCCAGTAATCGGTGGTATCGCCCGCAGCGCTCACTTCAATATTAAGGGCGTCATACATTAAAATATCACTATCCGAAGCCCAATCAATGCGGTCCGGAAATAAAATATTTGCATCGGACTCGCCTTGAGCCGTAGTTGGATTAAACAACTCAAACGGAACACCCTCAGCGGAACCATCCAAATCAAAAATAAAAATGGTTGGCTCACTAAAAGTAGTTGTGGCTGCCAGAAATTGTCCGCTTGGTGAAATTGCAACGTTGGAGAATCCACCTGAATCGGTGAGTTGCTGATCATTGCTGCCATCCGAACCTATGGCGTGTACGTTGTTGGTCTGGTCAACATATAAAATGAATTGTCCATCATCCGTAACCGATGGGCGGCTTGCCAATGGTACACTTGTTATCTGAACAAATTCATCATTTGCCGGATTCAATCGATACAACAAACCATCGTCAGTCGATATTACCATAACAAATTCATCACCCGCAACAGGCGGAATAACCGGTGGCGGCGGGGTATTATTGCCATCAAAGATTTCAACGGTATCGAATGCCTGGGCGGCAGCCGTGGCTTCGGCCGAACCGGCGCCATGAATATCTTCGGTTGCTTTTATTACCGCCAAACGACAATCGATAAATTGCGAATTGCGACTCAAATAGGTTGTTAAAGCCCGGTAGTAAATCGCGCCGGCTTTATCCCGGCCAACCGCAGGATTTGTTGCAAACAAGAAGAACGCTCTGTTCGGAATACCGCTGTTGATATGTACGCCGCCATTATCGCCCTGTTCGGTGTTCGGCAAAGTTCTAAATTCACTCATTTTAGTTGGCTGCTGCCCGTTAAATGCAACGTTCGCCGCGCCGGGATCTTCCATATTTCGTAATGCATCACCAGCGATTAACGGGGTCGTGATTTCTTCTCCCAGAAGCCAGTTGCCATTTTCACCTTTGACCCAGAAGTCGCACAAAACTCCGAAAACATCTGAAAATGATTCATTCAAAGCGCCAGGCTGGTTTTCATAAACCAGGTTGGCAGTACGTTCAATCACACCGTGACTCATTTCATGGGCGGTTACATCGAGAGACGCAGCAAGATTGCCAAAAGCCTGTCCATCCCCATTGCCAAAAACCATAAATTGCCCGTTCCAAAAAGCGTTGTTAAAATTTTCCTTAAAATTAATAATAATATTCATTGTAGAACCGTTACCATCAATTGCATCTCGGCTAAAATTTGTTGCAAAAAAATCGTAGACCAACCCGCCGTTTGCTGAAGCAGAAACACCGGCTCTGTCACTCCAACTATTGGCATTATTTGAACCAACAAAAAACAGGGTGCTATCCGCATTTTTGGCATCAAGCACATAAATCACGCCTTTGCCACTTTGCGGCAGGGTTGAACTGCCTGCATTGAACATAGGCTTGGAAGCATCAATCAAAGCAAACTCATTGCCGATTTGATAAACATTCAAATTCCGGGTAGCGTTCAGCAAATCAACACCACTGCCCGTCACCGGGCCATCGGCCATTACATGATTGTACGCTTTTAAAATTTCACCTGATTGGGCGTCCACAAAATAGTGCCGGTTTTCAGCGAGACCTCTTTTTATTTGCACGAGCCATGTAACCACACCACGTTCATTTTCATCCACATAAATGAGCTTACGTGCATTCGTTTCTTGCGGCTGTTGTCCAAATTTTTGGGTAGCAATTTGAATGGCATCCATCTCAGTCAAAGAAACGTTGGCTGGTTTCAGATAAACCGGGGTCGGGATATAGCGGCCATTGAACGCCGATAGTTCGCCCTCTCTATTGAAATGAACCCGTACATCACGCGCCCAGACTTCAAGTCCCTGATACATCTGTTGATAGCGGAGATGAACCATGCCATATTTATCTTGCGAATTCTCAGTAAGTTGAAACTCCTCACCAGGTGATTCAATTTTTAACAACTCATTATTTTGATTGAAAAATTCCTGAGCTGCCAGTTCAACATTGCCGGGGGCTGAAAATTTACTGTCGAGCAACCTTTGGCCATCAATAAAAAGCGGCACCTGTGCTTTGTTGTTCCATTTTATATTAACCGTATTTCCGCTAACGACTTCCAGATTTGCAGCCTGTTCCGACCACTTCCGGTCTTTAGTGCCGAGCTTGACGGCTTCTCGGTGTGACTGAATTTTTGAAGAAAGTTCATTGATTTCTTTATTAAAAGCTACTCGATTTTTCGCGGTTAATTTAGTTTGATGCCGTTTTACTTTCTCGGCAAAAGGTTTTGTCTTATTTTTGCTGTAACCTTTCTCTCCTGAAAAACTATCACTGCCAAAAGCCAAAAGTATCAGGACGCTGTATAGTAAAGTATTAGCTATTTTTTTCATATTTCTTCCTCACCTGCTTTAATTATTAATTTATATTTATTTCTTAATTTTAACGGCGCCCGAAACTTCTGAGCACCAGTTGTTCAACTTTTTAGCCATAGGGGAACCCGACCTACCTCCGGCAGGAAATGACCAAACATAAGACGTATCTGCCGTTTCATAACGTACGGTGGTTGTCATGTTCCCCTTTTCATTCAGTGTTTCCTGCAGCAAGCCGGAATTCTCAAACCATATACGATATTCTTTAACCTGGCTGGTTTTTATCATTGTAGTCTGAATTATACTTTTCTCCCCACCGGGCATTTGTCTGAACTTTTCAATTTTTCCGGATGAAGAAATCGTATATCCTTCGGCTCCACCCGTAAACCCACCACTTTCTGTGATTGTAATTTGAAAAGGCTCAGAGAACTCCTCCGGGGGCTGCTCGGCCGCTTTTTGTTTACAGCCTGTTTGCAAAACAAGGCTCAAATTTAAAAGCGCCAATACTGTCCAGAAGTTTATTTTGTTCATAAGTTTCCCTTCATATTTTAGAATGAACGTCTTGTTTTTTTATTTCAAAAGCAAGAATTTTTTGGCCTCTCGAAAACCCTCTGTCTGAATCCGATAAACATACAGACCTGTAGCTAATTGCCCTGCTTCAAAAATAACTTTGTAATGACCGGGTTGATATTCCTCATCTACGAGCGTTGCGACCTGCCTGCCGATTATATCATAAATTTTGATCGTAACATTCGAAGTTTTCGGCACAGCAAACTGTATAGTGGTTGAAGGATTAAACGGATTCGGATAGTTTTGCTCAAGGCGAAATTCAGTCGGCAGTAAATCATCTTCGAGTTGTTCTACGCTGGTTACCAAATCAAAAACCGTGTACCAAAAGCCTGCCTGGTGCAAATTATTGCTGCTGCCCGCCAGTCCGATAGCCGGCTGGCCAAGTGTGCCGACTATCTTGAAATTACCGTTCGACGCGGCAGTAGCGCCATTTCCAAGTACGCTGCCGGAGATTTTATTTTGGGCTGTAGCAAATTGGACAAAAATTAATAAAAACAGTGTGCTGAACAAAAATCGTATTTTCATAGTCAACTCTCCATTATTTCATTTTTTTTGAAGGCTGAAGCCTGAACTATCTCTTTTCCAACTCTGCCAGCCGTTGCTGCAATTGCGAAATTACGGCCTGTTGCTGCTGCACCACTTTGGTCATAATCGCCACAATATCCATCGGGCTCAGACTCTTGCGATCTTTAGTCGCTGCCAGCTCAGGCACATCTTCGGCGATGAAACCAACATATTCTTCATCTGTCTCATTCTTGTAGTTGTATTTCACCGGATTCAAATTTTGAAAAGCTGACAAGGCTTCTTCTGCAGACAGGTTTGTAATTTTTTCCTTGTAACTTCTTGAACTGGCATTGGTCCAGACGCCGCCGGCTGTGACATGGGCGCCGCTGCCCATCTCCAAAGGAAAACCCGGGCTGTTCGTCCCAATTCCTACTCCACCTGCTGCGCGAATAAGAAATTGATTGTTTGCGGTGGAAACCAGCGAATCATTTCCTGATGTAACCGAACGATCATTCCAGACAAAGGAGCCGTTGTGAATAGCGCGGGCATGATAGCCCGCCGCAAAACTGTGACTGCCGCGTGCGTGATTTCCTCTGCCACCCGGTACGGTGGCTCCCTGGTCACCGGCAATATTGTTTCGGCCGCCGCCCACTGTAGAAAAATTATCGGAGGCACGATTAAAATCACCTCCGGAAACAGTCGACTCTGTTCCTGATGCAATATTATTGCGGCCGCCACTCACCGTAGAAAAATCGTTAATCGCTTGATTTTCTTCACCACCGCCAACTGTAGCCGCTCCCGACTCCACCCCTTTTGCAACATTATCGAGTCCACCGCTAACAACATCATAAAAATAGGACGCAGTATTATTTTTCCCACCCGATACAGTTGTATGAATTTCTGAGGCCGTATTTAGTTCTCCGCCACTCACCGTTGCATGAACGCCGCCGGCGGTGTTTAATTCCCCGCCCGAAACTGTTGCAAAGTTAGCTTCGGTTTTATTGTTCTGACCGCCGGCTATTGTGCCATAACTTTTGAAGACTCTATTCAATTCACCGCCAGACACCGTGGCAAAAAAGTTCTCCGCTATGTTGGACTTTCCTCCGGAAACAGTAGCGTGCTCGACGCTTGCCTCATTATTTTCTCCGCCGCCAATAAAGGAATACTTTCCTGAAGCCGTATTGCTTGTTCCGCCAGCAATTGTTGCGAACGAATCAGTGGCTTTATTAAATTGTCCCCCCATGATAGCAGAAGAAGGTCCAAGTGCACGATTATCATTACCGCCGCCGACAATCGCAAATTCACCGGCCGTACCAATTCTACCGCCAACAACCACGCCGTAAGACCCGGTCACACGGTGCTTGAAAAAGGTATTGCCGCCCCCTCCGATAAAGGCGCCGGCCACGTCTGTATCGGCACCATTACCGGTGACGCCACCAATTATATTGGGACTGAATTTGTTGAATTCGGGGTCAAGGGCATAATCTATCTGCAAAACGGTTTTGTTGTCCACCTTAAACCGAACGGATGCGGTGTCCGTCGTGCCGATAAAATTGGAGGTGTCCGTGCCGGCATTGCCATTCAAAAGCCACCCTCCTGCGCCATTGGTGCTTGCAGCAGTAATTTGCTCCGTGTCATCCGGAAAGATAATTTTGCCACCAATTTCCAGATCACCGGCGGCTACGATATTGCCTTCCCGGCTGATGGTAACTTGCCGCCCTGATTGTGTTTTGAACTCAGCAAGGTTGCCGGCGCTGCCTTCGTGTTCCACCAAAATCCCCGGTCCAACTCCTTTTGTCAAGACTTCAATCGCAGGAGTAGGGTTATCACTTTTTGTCACCCCAAACACGCCGGCGGTGCCAACTCCCCTATGCGTAGCCTGAAAAACCGGCGCAGTGTTGTTTTCGTTTAGAATTTGAAAAGATGCCACATCGCCGAGACCATCATTGAGAAGAGAAAACAGCGTCGTCGGTTCATCAACCCGCACGCCAAAAGGCACACTCAACCTCGCTTCGGTCGTCGAAATGATCACCGTCTTGCCGTTATTTTCAACCGTAACATTATCGCCGGCTACAAGACTGACATCTTCGGTCAGTGAATTGATGCTTCGCACGAGACTGCCGTTTGCGATTGTAGCGCCCGTTACTGAACTATCCGCCAGCGAACGGGTATTCAGACTGTACGCAGCCGAGGTCAACTGAATGCGGGGCTGCAATTCGCTGCCACCGTCCAGAGCTATACCCAGCCAATATTGCTTATTAAAAGGAAGGTCCAACAGAGTGCTGCTGCCAAGTACCACGCTAAAAATGCCACTGGTGACTGTGACGCCTTGAGTCTCTTCCCACACCAATGGGCCGCTGGTTGCGGATTCATAAAGCTTGAATGTCAAATTGTAATTGCCATCCGCGACTGCTGTCCCCGAGGCGTCAGATAAAACGCCCTGGTAACTAAGGGTTTGGGGAATCTGGGCA
>JAJDAE010000043.1 GCA_029262035.1 Candidatus Zhuqueibacterota bacterium | reverse complement strand
AAAGTACTCCGTCCAGGTCGATGAGAAATCCTTTAATAGCATTCATATTATTTTGATTTTTTTACCTGACTTTTATATTTGTCATTGCTACATTGATTCAAAAAATGGCTGAGAAAGTGTTTGGAAGTTGCCACAAAGGCTAGAAGGCTCAAAGAAATTCACAAAGAAAAACATAAATGATTTTAAGAATTTCATGAACTTGGTGTTTTTGTGTCTTGTTGGTGGCATAAATTTCGATTTTCCCAATACGTTCAAAGAAAGAAATTTAATTAAAATGTCAATGTCTAAAATTATATTTGGTAGGAATCCTGTAATCGAGGCTTTGAAGTCGGAAGCCCAGATTGATAAAATTTTTATTGATGAAAAGAACAGCCATTCACGGCTTTTTGAAATTGAGCAGTTGGCACGGCAAAAGGGCGTTGTGGTTCAAAAAGCGGCGAAAGACAAGCTGGTAAATATTGCGGGCGGTGACAAAACTCAGGGAGTTGTGGCCTATTTGCTGGAGCAGGAGTTCCTTTCGGTGGAGGATATTCTACAACTCAGCCAAAATTTGAACGAACCGCCATTGCTGGCCATGCTGGATGGCATTGAGGACCCGCACAATCTCGGTGCAATCTTGCGCTCCGCCGATGGCGCCGGACTGCACGGCGTGGTCTTGCCCAAAAGGCGTACCTCGGCAATAACGCCCGTAGTTGCGAAAAGCTCAGCCGGTGCTTTGGCGCACGTCAACATTTCACGAGTCGCTAATTTAAATAATGCTATTGACGTAATGAAAAAGCAGGGCGTGTGGTTTGTTGGCACAGACCAGGATGCTGAGCAAATTTATACCGAGGCCGATTTAACCGGCTCGATGTGCGTGATAATTGGTGCCGAAGGCAAAGGCATGCACCGTCTGGTCAAAGAAAAATGTGATTACCTGGTAAAAATTCCAATGCACGGCAAAGTGACTTCATTGAATGCCTCTGTTGCAGCGGCTTTGCTGTTTTTCGAGATTCGACGGCAGAGAACTGCATAACTTTAAAGTTTAAAAAAATTACTTGATTGATATGCATAAAATAGCCATTTTGGTGCATATGAGAACAACACTAAATATTGATGATGATTTGTTAGGTCGTGCGGCCAAACTTACCGGCATTAAAGAAAAAACCTCCCTGATACGTCGAGGCTTAGAAGCTTTAATTTCAATAGAGAGCGCCCGCCGTTTGGCTGAACTCGGAGGAAGCGAAAAGGAGTTACGGTCAGTCTCCCGTAGGCGTTCCGGATCAGAAGCGTGATTTTAGTCGACACTTCAATATGGATCGACCACCTTCGGAATAGTTTCAATCCGTTGATAAAAGAACTTAATACTGGCCGGGTTTTATGTCATCCTTACATAATTGGCGAATTAGCCTGCGGTAATATCAAAAACGGAGTGAGATTCTTAGACTGTTGAAGGCTCTTCCCGAAGCTCAACCTGCTGATGATTCGTCTGTCCTGGATTTCGTTGAAGATAACCATCTGTATGCCCGTGGATTAGGTTGGGTTGATGTGCATCTTTTGGTCTCCTCGGTAGTAACATAGTGCAAATTATGGACTAAGGATAAACGGTTGCACACCGCAGCGAAAGAATTTGAAGTTTCGAAATAAATTAAAGTCCTTTTAGCGTAGCTTTCCATCAATCTTGAGTTTTGGTTTTGAGTAAGTTGGGAAACAACTTCAGGGGAAATTTTGTGCCGAAGGTGGGATTCGAACCCACACGGGATTGCTCCCACACGGCCCTGAACCGTGCGCGTCTGCCAGTTTCACCACTTCGGCTAAAATCGTGGAGAAGTTAAAAATTAAGTGATATAAAGTCAAGATTTTTAAAGAGCATATTGACTTTTATTTCAGAAAGCATTACTATTCGCGCTATGGCTGATAAAATTATAACAAATAACCGCAAAGCAAGGTACGAATACCACATCCATGACACCTTCGAGGCCGGCATGGTTTTGCTAGGCACCGAGGTTAAAGCGCTGCGTGCGGGTAAGGCAAATTTAAAGGATAGTTACGCCACGCTAAAAAACGAAGAGCTGTGGTTGTTGGGTCTTCATATAAGCGCGTATTCGCATGGCAATTACAACAATCACGAGCCGGAACGGGAACGCAAGCTTCTGCTTCATAAAAAAGAAATCAGAAAATTGATTGGTAAAACCAAGGAAAAAGGGCTGACTCTGGTGCCGCTCAAATTATACTTCAAAAATGGCAGGGTGAAAGTGCAGATTGCCATAGCACGAGGAAAGAAGATTTATGACAAACGCGCAACCATTGCTAATCGTGATGCTGACCGTGAGTTGAGAAGAGTTATGCGGGATAAGCAAAAGTATCAGGATTAAATTACCTAAAGTTTAAAAATGACTAAAGTGCCTAAAATTAAAAGTTCTGATCGAAAATTTATAAAATCACGTCATTCCGGTATGCTTTTGGCCGGAATCTCGTGGGTTTACTCCGAAGTTCCAAGCTTACAGTCTGCAGGAATCACATCCTCAGAACGATTTAGTATAGATTGATGCATTAGAAATATTTTAGCATTTATAAAATCATTCAAGTTATGTACGGAGAAGAGAATTGAGTAACGTTTACGACATTCTGAAAGAACGCGGATTTGTAAAACAAGCAACCGACGAAGCGGCATTTAAAGAGGCCGCCGGTAAAGAGCAGTTGACCATTTACGTTGGTTTTGATCCGACTGCGGATAGCCTGCACGTGGGCAGTCTGGTGGGCTTAATGGCCATGGCTCACATGCAGCGTAACGGCCATAAAGTGGTTGCCATTATTGGCGATGGCACCGCCATGATTGGCGACCCCAGCGGCAAAACCGAAATGCGCAAAATGCTAACTCACGAGAGTATTCTTGCCAATGGTGAGAAAATAAAAAACCAAATTGGCCACTATGTCAAGTTCGATGAAAAGGTCGGTTTTGCGGTTTACAACGGCGACTGGCTGATGAGTTTTAAATATATCGAATTTTTACGGGATGTGGGGCGCTATTTTAGTGTAAACCGTATGCTGACCGCCGAAGCCTATAAAATCAGATTGGAAACCGGACTGTCTTTTATCGAATTTAGTTACCAGATTTTACAGGCGTTTGATTTTTTGAAGTTGTACCAGAATTACGGTTGCACGGTGCAAATGGGTGGTGATGACCAATGGGGCAATATTATCGCCGGGGCGGATTTGATACGCCGGGTGGAGAAAGTGAAAGTTGAAGGTGTTACCTGGCCGCTGCTCACAACTGCCAGCGGACAGAAAATGGGCAAAACCGCAGACGGCGCTGTCTGGCTTGACGCATCTAAAACATCACCTTACGAATTTTACCAGTACTGGATTAATTGCGACGATGCCGACGTGAAACGGTTTCTAGCTTACTTTACTTTTTTGCCGATGGATGAAGTAAACAAACTCGGTCAGCTTGAAGGTGCGGATATCCGCAAAGCCAAAGAAGTGCTGGCTTTTGAAGTGACTAAGATTTCTCATGGCGAGGAAGAAGCTGTAAAAGCACGGACAGC
>JAJDAE010000042.1 GCA_029262035.1 Candidatus Zhuqueibacterota bacterium | reverse complement strand
CCGTTCGGGGGATTCAAATCTCAAACAATTTTGAACTAATTCACGTGGTGTTTGTTGCATGATACCCTTCCTGTTTAATGAACTGACAGAGAACTACTCGGGATTGTGCCAAGTGCCGCATCTGCCCATATTCTTCATGCTGAGCCCTTAGTCAGGCTCAGAGCCTGTCCTGAGCACTGCCGAAGGGATAAACTTAGTCGAAGCATTCTAGTTTTAAAGCAATTGCGAGACCCTTCGACTCCGATCAGGGTGAAGGTTTAGACTTTTGGGGCAGCCAAGAGCATCATCAATTAGAGCATTCGGTTAGACGCTATTTAATACTGCGAATTTCAGAAGCCCGGTCGAATATTTCTTCACGGCTCACACCGGCAGCTTCATACATGGCAAACACATTTCCAATTGACGTCTCGTGTGGAATTGTGTGAGATGCTGCCAGAATATAGCCACCTCCGCCTGCGGTCATTTTATCTAACAAATGCTCAGTCTCACGGCGAACATCATTGACACTTCCATTCGGAAGTAGTTCCTGTGTATCAATCCCGCCCATAAAAGCCAGATCTGCGCCATACTCTTCTTTTAGTTCAACCGGATCCATGCCCGGGCAATTACCCTGCACCGGATTTAAGACATCAACACCTATTTCAATAAGATCAGGAATAACCGGACGTGTCGCACCACAGCAATGATGTGCAACCCATAGTCCTTTTTCCTTCCCAACCTTAACAACGCCTGCCAAATGAGGGCTTATTATTTCACGCCAACTTTGAGGGTTCATCATCATTCTTTGCTGGCCTGCGACATCATCTCCGGTCCATAACCAGTCAATGGGAAATCGTTCACACACAATTTCAGCAAGTGTTAATGCAAATGTGCCGGCATCATTCAGCATTTTAGTGGAAAGTTCAGTATCAGCGGCTAAATTCAAAAGGGCTCTATCCATACTGCAAAGCCGATAAACCATTTCAAAAGCACAAGGCGAGACATCACAACCAATAAATAAATCATCGGCCTGTTTAAGGACAGGCTCCATTTGCTTTATTAGAACTTCAATTTTATCATAGGGATATTTATAGCGGAGAATTTCTTCTCTCGACGCATTCTGTAAAGGATATTTTGTAATCTGGTTAAATCGGTCAATTCTTTCCCATTCAATTCCCCAGTAATCAACATGCGAGCCTCCCTCCTGTTCATGCACAATACCCTCCATGGCATAATTTCCACCAACCCACTTCTGTCTGATATCATCCCCCATTGCCGCAACAACTCTCTCGGGAGGAATTTCCAATAACTCAGCCAATTCTTGCGTGGTTTCAGGATGATACCACATATAAATGGGAACGCGATCAACCGGCTCTCGTTTTAATGCGGCATGTACTCTTTCTTTTGAAGTCATAACTCTACAGCCAGTTATTTTGCAATAGGATAATTGCCATATTCACGAACAGTTTCATACATAGCCAGCACGTTTTCAATGGGAACTTTCGGCTGAATATTGTGAATGGTGTTGAAAACAAATCCACCGCCAGGACCAAATATTTTTATCCGTTCCGAAACTTCAGCCCGAACTGCATCCGGAGTCCCAAAAGGAAGCGTGTCCTGAGTATCAACACCGCCTCCCCAGAAAGTCACTTTGTCCCCGAACTTCTTCTTAAGGTTTTCAGCATTCATATCTGCAGCTGCAACCTGAACCGGATTTAAAATATCAAACCCGGCGTCAATAAAGTCCGGTATAAAAACCAGCACAGAACCGCACGAATGAATAAACGTTTTCCATGAGGTGTTTTCATGAATCCAATCGTTGAGCTTTTTGTTGAATGGTTTGAACAGCTCTCTGTAAACATTGGGCGAAATAAACGGTCCGCTCTGCAATCCAAAATCGGTACCGCTCATCATTATTACATCAATTCGATTACCAACAGCGGCATACAACTTATCTAAATTAGCCAAAGCGATTTCACATTGCCTCTCAAATATTTCTTTGACAAACTCTCGCCGTGAAGCCAAACTAACATACCACTCCTCGATATCACGAATCCCTTTCGGATTTTTAAGCCACGGTGCAGGAACCAGAGCAATATCGCCAAAACCCAGACCAGGGAAGGAGGCAAAGATTGCTTTATCCGTATTTTCAAACAAACGCTTAGACTCAACTGAGTAAAAGTCAAGGTCTTCATCTGAAATTAATTCAAACTCTTCAATATTATCTTCGATTTTAAGATTGTCTTCATCGAAGGAATCCTGGCGGATAATACTGTCGAAATAGAAACCGCCTTTTGGCATTTCACCGCTGGGAGGCGCAGACTTATCACCTTTAGGATACATCAAGATTCTGCCGTCCGTTTCGGGCACGGTGTTGAATCCCTCCGGAACCAAAGCCGGCGTGCCATCAAAAGTTGTCCAGGGTTTCCAGCCATTTTTTTTAAACCCAAACATAGTTCCGGTACCCGTCAATTCGACAACATCAACGTGCAGCGCTTCAACAATATCCGGTTTTATTTCACCCAAAAGCTGGTAGGGTTCAACTATCTTGACAGGTGTGCCGGGAGGATCAAGCTTTAGTGCTTGCCGAAGTTTATAAACTGTACTAACATGCATCCCCGTTAAACCGCTGCCGCCTAAGTCCAGGGGGATGCGATCCGGCTCCTGATGGTTTAGCGCTTTTTGTACACGTTCCCGCGAGCAAAGCATAAATGATTTCCTTTCTAAAATCGGACTAACTCTGCCAAGGTTGAATCCTGACAGAGTTTAGCTTTTTACAATCCATATTCAGAAGCTAAAAACAACTCCTCGAAGTCGGGAAGTGCCACTCTTAAAACACTCTCCTCATTTGAATATGTTTGAAATTCATCTTCAAATCGGTTCAAGTAGACAATTTCCCTTTCGGATAGAATGATCTTCTTTTCTTCAAACGCCGTTTTCATAATCTCGCATGCAATAATACCAGCCTGCCGTGTCCGCTCAAAATCCGAGTTTGCCCCGACAATCGCTTTGGCTATTTTGTAGGATGACTCAGGCGAAACCATCAAGGCGTGCACACTCTTATATTCATCACTTTTTACTAACAATTTTTTGATGGTATTCTCGTCCCCTTCCACAACCGCTTCATTCATCAAACGGCAATCATAGGAGAGAACCTCCGTAAACACTTCAGGCGCAAAGCCGGAAAGTAGCTTGACATTTTGCACCGATTCATTGCTCCACAAATCCGTAACCGCCATGGCAATATTACCCATGTGGCTAAAATGCGCACACGCTGAAGATTTGCCTTCCATGGAAATAGGATAACCGGTAATGGCCTTTATCACCGGACCTTCGTAAGCACAATCTTTTGATGGGCCAACAGCTCCTTCTTCAAATGCCACAAGTGACCGAACCGCAGACATTGCACGAACGATTGCCGCCAAAACATTTGGAATAAATTTTTGATCTGCAAGCACCATAGCCGTGTTTGCAAAAGCGCAGGCACTATCTCCCGCCGCGACAACTTTTTCATCCTGGGCAATATTACAAATCTCACGCCAGAGAAAGTGCATATCCCGTGGCGCCAAAATACCGAGGGCAAGCAGCAGTCCGGGTAAATTTGCTTCCATCAATGCCCGATCGCTAACTTCCTTTCCGCCTGTGGATTCTATAGAAAGCATGTCAGCCCCATTTTGTGCATTAACTCGAAAAGATTCAAAAACTGTCTTTACAGCTTCTCCAGTTCTCATTTTGGGAGGTCGTTCTTTTTCTCTTATATCGCAAATGGTAGCCCGGAGTGCAGTTTTCAAACCATGCTTTTTGTAATAATCATCCATTAACTGTTTTGTTTGCGCTGTAACTTCAGCGCCGATCTCAAGATGTTCAGTCATTTGGGGAGCATGTTCAAATTCGATAACCGCGCCGGGGACATCCAAAATGACAAGCCGATTCAGCACCATACTTACCATTTCTTCATATTGTTTAAGAATTTTTGGCAGGCTCTTTTGATCCACCTGCATGACCGGTAGTGTAAAATTAACCTCCGGAAAAACCAATCCTCCGCCCAGGACAAGATCATGTCCACAATGGAGGGGATGCACCGTTTTACCAAACATCATTTCATTAGATGTTTTATATGCCAACGACTCATACATCATTTTACACCCCTACCAATTTTTTTGCCATTTCCACAGCAAGTGAAGCATTTGCCGCATAGCCATCGGCGCCGATTTTTTCAGCATACTCGGTTGTTAATGGGGCGCCACCAATCATAATTTTAACCTTGTCACGCATGCCGTCTGTCTCGAAAGCCTGAACAGTATCCAGCATTGATGGCATCGTGGTCGTCAATAAAGCAGATAAGCCAATGATATCCGCATTGGCTTCTTTAGCCATTTCTACAAATTTATTTGGAGAGACATCCACCCCGGCATCGATGACTTCAAAGCCGCCACCGCGCAACATAATTGAAACCAGGTTTTTTCCGATATCATGAATATCTCCTTTAACGGTGCCGACAACGACTGTTGCAACCGGTTTCACATCAGATGCTTCAAGATGTGGTTTCAACAGATCAAGACCTACATTCAGCGCACGAGCCGATAGAAGCATTTCCGGAATAAAATATTCTCCCTCTTGAAACTTCTTACCAACCACGGCCATTCCGGGAATCAAGCCCTCATCCAGGATTTCTTTTGCTACCTTATCCTCATCCAAAAACTGTTGGGTCAATTCACCTACCCTGGCCTTTTTCCCCGATATAATACATTCCCGAAGCTCATCATACTGGCTCATATTTAAAATCTCCTTTTAAGTTTGATAAGTTGTCACTCACTTGCCATCATTTGTTGAAAAATGCATCTCATCTACAAAATAATCTTGAAATCGTGGATGATCGGCCATCTCCATGTGCTCGATTTTCTGAGAAATCTGTTCTGCCCTTATTCGTGCTTCCCTCGATTTTAGAATTGCTTCTGCTCCGCTTAAAGCGGCATTACCGATAAATTTAATTTTCTCAGGTGCTATTTGTGGGATTAGGCCGAGCTCTAAAACATCTTTTGCCAAAATATGATTTCCAAAGGCGCCAGCCAAATAAACACTGGATATTTCATCCGGGGATATTTCGAGTTCCTCAAGTAGCAGTTTAACTCCTGCTGCAATGGCCGCTTTGGCAAGCTGAATTTCCCGGATATCATTTTGGCTCACTGTAATTGCACTCTCACTCTCACCCCCAATTCCGGTTATTCTCAGCTTATTCCCTTCTTTGACTTTGTCAATTATAAGATCACCCAATCCATTCTTGTACTCATTTGTTAATTGGGCTAAATTCAAGATTCGACCGGATTTATCAATGCCGCCTGCACGCAAAAATCCGCAGACAATATCTATCAAACCAGAGCCGCAAATGCCGACAGGTGGCTCACCGCCAATGGTTCTAAAACTCACTTCCCCATTTTTAATTTCAACTCGCTCAATTGCTCCGTATGTCGCACGCATCCCCCAGGTGATACAAGCACCCTCCCACGCGGGACCCGCCGGAGAAGAACAACATAAAAGACGATCCCGGCTCCCCAAAACTATTTCACCATTGGTTCCCATGTCTATGGCGAGTTGGTAATGGCGCTGTTTATCCAGATCTAAAATTGTTAAAACCGAAGTGATATCTCCGCCGACAAAACAGGCTAAATTTGGAATCGCGTAAGCTACTCCGGAAGAATTAATTGAAATCCCCAGAGATTTTGCATCAACTCTTGCCGGGCCTTGAAACGTTGCAGTGTAAGGTTTTTGTGCTAAATGACGCGGATCAATATTTAAGGCGATATGCTGCATGACCGTGTTACCGGCTAAGACGATCTTGTAAATCTCAGAAGTTTCAATACCAACCTCATCTGCCAGGTTTATAATCAGCCCGTTAATTAATTTTATGATAAGACTATTCAGCCGTTTTAATCCACCGGGATGCTGAATGATATAATGCAGCCTTGAAACAACATCTGCACCATGTGCTGCCTGGGGGTTTGCTGCCGAATTAACTGCAACCACATCACCTGTTGCAACATTTACTAATTTTGCTGCAACAGTGGTTGTACCGATATCGATGACAACTCCAAATAATATTTGCGTTGTGTCGCCTGGCTCCACAGCCAGCAACCGCTCCTGATCAATCACTGCGGTGACACAATAATTTTCTCTTCTCAAAGCTACTGGAATATCTTTTAGAGTTTGAAAATTATATCCTGCAATCTCGTACCCCAGATGTTTTAGCGCCTCGACTATTTTTTCGAAATCAAAATATTTCTCCCCTAATTTTGCAGGAGCTACCTGGAGCATGATTTTTTGGATATCAGGGTTTAGCGAAACCTGGGCCTGAAGTCCATCAGTCATAATTTTTTCACCATCCGCAATTGGGTTAGATCGAATCAAGCAGAGGCTGTCCATAGTTACGGACGACTGACAAGCGAGACGTACGCCTTTGGTTAATTCCCTTGAGTTAAGAAGTTGTTCTTCAATTCTGGTTGGAGAATTCGCACCTTCTTTGATCTCTACCTTACATTTGGTACAGGAGCCGATGCCAGCACAATCAGATTCAATTATTATACCAAGTTCCAATGCCGCATCACGGACAGTAATGCCCTCAGAGAAATGCCCAGCCTTGTTTGCCGGCATGAATTCAATTCTATATTGTTTTTGGTCTTTGGTCATGGATTAAGAATGTCTTACAAATTAAAAAATAATTTCTTTAAAAGATAAATAGGTCTTTTTAAGGATAAAATAAACAGGGAAATCAATCTTTGCACAAAACGCTAATATTGTTCGCAAAGCGTTTTCTATAAATAATTTAGGAGCTTTTGGTTCGTCTTGGGGAGACTTTCTGTAGTTTAATTAACTTTCAATTTTTCATTTGGCAAGGTAGCCGCCATCCACAAGTAAATCACTACCCGTGATAAATGAAGCTTCTTCACTTGCCAGAAATGCTACCGCTGCTGCGACTTCTTCCGGTCGGCCTTGCCTGCCAAGTAAATGCATGTCTGACGCTTTCCTGTTTTCTTCTTCAATGTCTAGTCCTAATTGCTTGCAGGAATTAACAAATGCGGACGTATAAATATAGCCCGGACAAAGGCTGTTAACACGAATTCCGAAACCAGCAAGGTCTTGTGCCCAACATTTTGTCAGTCCGCGAATGGCAAACTTGGTTGCATTGTAAGTAGCAAAATTTGGTTGTCCCACAAATCCGCTTACAGACGAAAAATTAATAATACTGCCATTTCCGACTTTCTTCATTTGAGGCACAACGTATTTTGCCACCAAAGAGGTTCCCATAACATTGACACTGAGAATCTTTTGCCAATCCTGAGGTTCAGCATCAACTCCTTTAAAGACAAAATAGGCGGCGGAGTTCACTAAAATCTCAACAGATCCCAAATCTGATTCCACTGCCGCGCATGCATCGCGGATCTGCTTTTCCTCACTAATATCAACACGAAATACTTTGCTCTTAATTTTGTCCGCTAAATTCCGGTCATCCTCTTTCACATCAAACAATGCAACTTTGCAGCCCTCCTGTACCAACCGCTCGGCGCTGGCAAATCCTAAATCACCCAGACCACCGGTAACAATAGCTGTTTTACCTTT
The DNA here is from genome assembly GCA_029262035.1 of Candidatus Zhuqueibacterota bacterium. Lineage (GTDB taxonomy): Bacteria > Zhuqueibacterota > Zhuqueibacteria > Oceanimicrobiales > Oceanimicrobiaceae > JAJDAE01. Next base: position 3,552 of record JAJDAE010000042.1, on the reverse strand, counting down.
CAAACCTCTCATGACAAATTCCTTAAAAATAGAAACAAAAATTATTTTAATATTCTCACTGGCGTATACGTGATGTAAAATAAAGATTTAAGCGTCATTCTGAGGGCGGAACGCAAATGCCTTACTTTTTCCCCAGAACCATTTGCCCGAAGAATCTTTATGGCACGCAGGATTATGGAGATTCTTCGCACCTATACATTGGCTGATCTTCCAGCTACTTGAGCCTTGTGCTCAAAACGACCACACCAGTGAAAATATTTTTTATTTAAGTAACTCCTCACCTCACTCAACCAGAGCAACTGCTCTAATGGGTGCGCCATCCCGACCTTTGATGTTCAGGGGGAATCCGATAAAAGTGAACTCTTCCGGCAATTGCTCCAATCTCGTCAAACTTTCCACGATGACTATTTCCAGACCATTTTTCAGAAGAATCAAATGGCACTCCTTCCAATCCGTACTTGGCGTTGGTGTATCCATGCCGAGCAGGGCAATTTTTCGTTCAGCAATCCACTTGGCCGCTTCCAGAGTCAAGGTAGGAAAATCAGAAAAAAATTCCGGCTTTCCAAACATTCGATCCCAGCCGGTGCGGTAGATGATTTTAGCTCCGGGCTGAAATTTTTCAGCAAACGGCTCGAACATCCCGACTGTTAGCGGGGTTTTCGCTTCGAGATGACTGTTTGGTGCCAGGTCAACCAAGGCAGTAGATCCGTAAAATCCATCTAATTTCATTTGGTCTATGGTTTTGCCATCATCATAAAAGTGAAACGGCGCGTCCAGGTGCGTTCCCTGGTGTGAAGACAAACTCATTTCAGTAATATTATAACCGATGGAAGAAACAGAATTGTGCGGAATAATAGAAATTTTGGGATCCCATGGAAAATTGAATTGTCCGTGTTCTAACGGGTACGATAAATCGATAAGCTTCATTTTAACTCCTTTCTATTTTTTATGGCAACTCACGTTAAAACCTGTCCCCAGGCTTATTTCTCATTCATCACAGGGTTCGTAAGTTTACCGATTTTCTCAATATCAATGGTGACCTCATCACCGGGTTGGAGCCAGCGCGGGGGATTTTGTGCCATGCCAATACCGTGCGGCGTCCCTGTTATAATAACGGTTCCCGGTAACAAAGTGGTGCTGCCGCTTAAGAATTCAACCAATGCCGGTACATCAAAAATCATGTCTCTGGTATTCCAATCCTGAACAACATCACCATTTAAAATGGTCTTAATCTGAAGTACATTTGGATTCGGAATTTCATCTGTTGTGACAATGCATGGACCCAGCGGTGCAAACGTATCGAATGTTTTGCCGCGACACCACTGACTCCCTCCCCGGTGGATTTGCCAATCCCGGGCACTGACATCATTGCAGCAGGTGTAACCCAAAACATAATCCAGTGCATTCTCTCGGGAAACATTTTTGCATTCCTTGCCAATTACGACCGCAAGCTCACATTCATAATCAACTTCATTGCTTTTCAAATGAGTCGGAATCAAAATCGGATCATTAGGATTTTGTACGGCGTTGATAGCTTTCATAAACAGCACAGGAAACTCATGAGTCTTCAATCCACATTCCTTTGCGTGGAAATGATAATTCAAACCGATGCAGAGAATCGAAGAAGGCGTGATCGGCGCTAGTAGCTTTTTCACCGTTGCTCGATTTTGCGTCAGTTCAAATCCTTCAACTAGCCCTCCATTTAATTCGATAACGGAACCATCTTCCTGCTGTGCTCCGAAACATATATTATTTTCCCGATCCAAAAGTCTAATAATCTTCATAGCTTTCCGTACTTTCCCTTTAATTGTTTTAGAACAAAACTCAGGTTGTTCTTTTCAATGATGAGCGCTTATTTTTAATTCACTTGATTCTGCAAAGGTTTACCCAGAAGTCCCCGCACCAATTCTTCCGCTGCTTTCTTCTGCAGTTCCGGGACGCTGCTTTCGCTGTACCAGGCGGTGTGGGATGTCAACAATACGTTTTCACAGCTTCGCAAAGGATGTGTTTCAGGAAGTGGTTCTGTTTCGAAAACATCCAAACCGGCAGCCGCCACAGTGCCTGCATTTAATGCAGTAGCAAGCGCGTTCGTATCAATAAGAGCGCCACGCGCCGTGTTGACGAGAATTGCAGAAGATTTCATTTGCTGCAGTCTGGCGGTGTTTACCAAATGCTTGGTTTCATCAGTGAGTTGACAATGCAAAGCAAGAACATCTGCCTGTTTAAAGAGTTCATCCAAATTGAGAAATGACACGCATTCCTGCGCCATCGCTTCGCTGGAAACAAATTTATCATAGGCCGCAAGTTTAAATCCAAATACGCGGGCCCTATTATGTACCGCACGGGCAATGCGGCCAAAGCCTACCGTTGCAAACGTCATCGTTCGAAAAGCCGGCATTTTTGCGGGTGGAATAATTTTCCAATCGCCGGCCCGGACGCGCCTGTTCGTACTCTCAAGCTGACGAGCCAGACTCAAGGCCATAGAAATGGTATGATCTGCAACTTCGTCGATGCAATAATCCGGGATATTACAAACAGCAATTCCCTTTTCTCGCGCCGCATTGAGATCGACGTTATCATATCCGATGCCAAGGCGAACGATGATTTTACACCGTTCCAAAGTCCGGATGACCTCAGCGGTGATCGGCGCCCATTGCACCAACAGCGCATCGGCATCTCTGGTTGCAGCAATAACCTCTTCTTCTGATTTACATTGAGCTGTGCTCAATTCTCCACCGGCAGATTCAATAATACCCTGCTCAATTTCAATACTCTCAAATCCATAGTCTGTATAAACAATTTTGAATTTCTCATTCATGGTACCAACACCGCCTTAATTGATTTACCTTGTGCTGCCAACATTTTCCGGAAAGCCTCTACGCCGTTGTCAAGCGAAAAAACTTCAACCCACTTGCTTGTATTCACCAAACCGGAGGCCAAAAGACTGACAGCTTCTTCCAGCTCCGAAAGCTTAGCTGCGTAGGACCCAAATATCGTTTTTTCACCGAGAATAACATCATAGGAATCCAGTTTCAACCTATTGCCAAGCAGGCCAATCCAGACCACTGCGCCCCCGGGGCGGCAAACGGCTAAAGATTGCTGTTTGGTCTTTTCAGTTCCAGCAGAGTCGATCACCAGATCGATGCCCTCGCCATTAGTTACTTCATCTACAAATTTAATGATATCCTGGCCGCGTGCGTTGAGAGCCTGTTTGGCTCCGAGTTGCGTTGCAACCTCAAGACGCTCATTGCTTAAATCTACCATGATGACTGTTTTACCAAATTTAACCTGAATGGCCTGTTGACACATCAAACCGATTGGACCCGCTCCAAAAATCAAAATCGATTCCGGCTGAAAATGAGTCACGAGATTGGCGACATGCAGGCCGTTGGCCAGGGGCTCGGCCAGGCAGGCTGATTCTGCAGAAAGCCCGGACGGCCAGTCGATGAGACAATGTTCCGGGACACTAACATATTCCGCGAAAGCGCCGAAACGGTGCATGCCAAAAATCTGTCGGTTAGTGCAAAGGTGCGTTTCGCCGCGTTGACAACA
>JAJDAE010000041.1 GCA_029262035.1 Candidatus Zhuqueibacterota bacterium | reverse complement strand
AATTTTTTTGTTGAAAAAGTGTGAATTAAGTTTAAATTTTCTTTTTTTTAAAGAGATCTGATTTCTTAACCTGAATAATTCATTGCCACCAAGCCACAAAGACAGTAAGGGGACACAAAGGTTTAAAAATAAAAGTGTTATGAAAAATTTTGCTCCATAGTAATTGAATTTTAATTTTCAAAACACCTTCTTCCATAACTTTTTGAATCTTTATGACTTAGAGTCTTCGTGGCAAAATTCATGAATAATGCAGGTTAAGTATTTTCAAATTACGGACCGACGCTGAGAAAGTCAATGCCTGAATCTAAGCTTACGGTTGGTTGGCGCGAATGGCTGACCCTGCCCGATTTATCAATCCCTGCCATAAAAGTCAAAATTGATACAGGTGCGCGTACTTCGGCATTGCACACTTATTTTGTTGAAGAGTATGTGGAAAATGGTACTCCGATGGTTCGGTTTGGAATACATCCCATTCAAAAGCGGGAAGATGTTGAAATTATATGCAACACTAAAATTTATGAGCGCCGAGAGGTCACTGATTCCGGTGGCCACGTGGAGGAACGAATCGTTATTAAAACGCCGGTTAAAATTGCTGAGCAACAATGGGATATTGAAATTACTTTGACCAATCGAGAAAGTATGTATTTCAGAATGTTACTGGGGCGGACTGCCATGAAAGGAAAAATGGTCGTTGACCCGGAAAAGTCATTTCTTGTTGGTGAGCCGAGTGGTGAGATTTATAGATAGTTGAAACAACAGACAAAACGGGGGATTTGCATGAAGATTGCGATATTATCACGAAAAAGAGAACTCTATTCAACCAGTCGGTTGGTCAGTGCTGCGAAGGAACGCGGTCATAAAATCCGCGTGATAGATCCAGTGCAATGTTATATGAACATATCGGTAGATAATCCTCAAATTCACTATAAAGGTGAAAATTTATCCGGCTTTGACGCTGTCATTCCGCGTATAGGCGCTTCAGTTACTTTTTACGGAACTGCAGTGGTTAGGCAATTTGAGATGATGGGGGTTTACTGTGTCAATGAATCCATCGCCATCTCCCGATCGCGGGACAAATTGCGCAGCCTGCAGTTGCTGGCTCGAAAAGGGATTGGGCTGCCGGTGAGTGGTTTTGCCCATTCCACCCAATACACTTCGGATCTGATCGATATGGTTGGCGGTGCGCCTCTGGTTGTAAAACTTTTGCAGGGAACCCAGGGAATTGGCGTTGTACTCGCCGAAACCCACAAAGCCGCTGAAAGCGTTATCGGAGCATTCCGCGGCATGAAAGCGAATCTTTTGGTGCAGGAGTTCATCAAGGAATCCGCAGGTACTGATATCCGCTGTTTTGTAATTGGTGATAGGGTGATTGCTTCCATAAAGCGAACGGCAAAGCCCGGCGAGTTTCGCTCCAACCTGCATCAGGGAGGGAGCGCGAATGTCGTCAAAATTAGCCCGGCAGAACGTTCGACAGCAACCCGTGCCGCAAAAATTATGGGATTGAAAGTTGCAGGCGTTGACATCCTACGCTCAAATAATGGCCCGGTAGTAATGGAAGTGAATTCATCGCCCGGCCTTGAGGGTATTGAAAAAGCCACGGGTAAAGACATTGCCAATTTGGTGATTGACTTTATTGAAAAAAACGCCCGTCCTGAGAAAACAAAATCCGTACGGCAGAAGTTAAATGCGTGAAAGTTTAAATATTTCCGGACATGAAATTAAGGCCGGTGAAAATAAAACCATCGATCTCCCGGTTTCAGAACTTTATACCCACACATCTATTAACATGCCCGTGCATGTATTGCATAGCAAAAAGGACGGCCCCATTCTTTTTGTTAGCGCAGCAATCCATGGGGATGAAATCAATGGTGTAGAGATTATCCGCCGCTTGCTAAAAATGAAGGCGTTGAATAAACTGCGCGGGACTTTGATTGCAATTCCCATTGTTAACGTCTTTGGTTTTTTAAACCACTCCAGGTATTCCCCGGATCGGCGTGATCTGAATCGTTTTTTCCCCGGCAATGAATCCGGGTCCCTTACTTCCTGGTTGGCATATCTTTTTATGGAAGAAATTGTCTCGAAATGCACTCATGGAATTGATATACACACCGGCTCAAATCACCGAATAAACCTGCCGCAAATTCGCGCCTATCTCGACGACCCAGAAACCGAGCGCATGGCCATGACTTTTGGTACGCCTGTAATTTTGGATGCTGATATACTCGAGGGCTCTTTGCGTCAGGCTGTTAAGGAGCGGAATGTTCCAATACTTGTATATGAATCTGGAGAAGTGCTTCGTTTCGATGAAGCTGCCATTAAACTCGGTGTCCGTGGTGTGTTATCGGTCATGCGAGCGATTGGCATGCTGCCGAAAGTGCGCCGGAAAACTGACATCCAACCGGTTATATCCGATTCGAGCACCTGGGTACGTGCCCCGAGCAGCGGTATCATTAAAACAAAAATCAAACTTGGCGATCGCGTTTCTGAAAACAGCAGGATTGGCATAATTACAGATCCATTCGGTGAAAGAGAATCTGAAATTATTTCTACTGCATCCGGAATTGTCATTGGCAGTTTGAAGCTGCCGCTGGTCCATCGCGGCGATGCTTTATTTCACGTAGCTCGTTTTGGCAGCACCAAAGCTGCGGTAGATTCTGTTACTGCTTTTAGGCAGGAATTTGAGCCTGAGGTTTGAGCTTCACCATTTTTTTTAAATCAACTTTTATCAACTCAATCAAAATATCAATCAAGCTTGTTTTTTTGTTTGCTAACGTGTATTTTGCTAAACTTTTTTAAGGAGAAATAATTGGCTAGAAAGAAAGCAGGACACGGTTTTGGCACTTCCCCGGTTTTTTTAGCTGCAATAAGCACCATTCTCGGCGCGATATTGTTTCTGCGATTTGGCTATGCGGTGGGACATACCGGCTTGCTCGGGTCAATTCTGATTATTCTACTCGCGCATGCAATCACGATTCCAACCGCTATGGCAATTGCCGAGATTGCAACAAATCTTAAGGTTGAAGGTGGGGGGGAATATTTTATTATCAGCCGATCGTTCGGCCCTATGGTTGGCGGCACCATCGGCATTTCGTTGTACTTTTCGCAAGCCATTTCCATCGCGTTCTACATGATCGCCTTCGCGGAAGCCTTTACCCCGGCTTTCGGCTGGATTGAAGCGCAAACCGGCGTTGCCCCCCAAACCTGGATGTTCAGCGTTCCGGCAACCATTCTCCTTCTCGCTCTAATTATTTACAAAGGCGCGGACTTAGGTGTGACCGTCCTCTGGGGCGTGGTTTCGATTTTGGCTGTTTCGTTGTTTATGTTTTTTCTCGGTGAGACAGGTTACAAGCCGGGTAAACTGGATATCCTGGCCAAAGTCTCCGAGCCAGATGGTTTCTTCATCGTCTTCGCAATTATCTTCCCCGCTTTCACCGGCATGACTGCGGGAGTTGGCCTGTCCGGTGACTTGAAAAATCCAAGAAAATCCATTCCACTTGGAACCATGTCAGCGACACTCTGTGGCCTGGTGGTTTATATTCTTGTCGTGGTCAAAATGTCATTCAGCTTGTCCCCGGATGATTTGGCAGCCGGTCAGTTTGCCATGAGTAAAATTGCCATTTGGGGACCAATTATCCCCATCGGCCTTGCTGCTGCAAGTTTGTCCTCGGCAATCGGGTCAATATTAATTGCGCCGCGTACAATGCAGGCGCTGGCAATTGACAAAATTTTTCCGTCTTCCGGCATCAATGGATTCCTGG
>JAJDAE010000005.1 GCA_029262035.1 Candidatus Zhuqueibacterota bacterium | reverse complement strand
CGCAAATACCGTTTTTCAGATAAGATAGTAAATGCTTTTAAACTTTCAATTGATGAGGCGGCCACAAATATCATCCGCCATGCCTACCGTGAGAGTGATGGCTTTATCACCATACGCGCTACCATCAAAAAGAATAGCCTTTCTTTATCAATTGTTGATCAGGGTATGTATTTTGATCCAAAACGTGTTAAGGATCCGGATCTCAATCGCTATATAGACATCGGTAAGAAAGGTGGTTTGGGAATCTTTATCATCCGAAAATTGATGGATGAGATAGAGTATAATAAAACCGAAGAAGGCAATGAGTTACGCATAACCAAGTACCGGGACGGGCAGACTTTACCCAAAAAAGAAAAAGTCAGCGCTGGCAGGAAGTCAAAAAAAGATATTATGAAGTCAGTTTCTCAAATTCCTTTTTCGATTAAAGCTAAATATTTTCTAAGAACGTTTGGTATTGTGGCCACGATTGTTGCCATAGGCTTCTTATATTATTTTCTAATAATTGATGGCGAATTGACTCAAGTTTTTTTGAGGGATTCTCAAGGAATTAATAATAATATTGTCAACAGAATCAGCTCTTCAGAACCTGAGGATTTTGAGTTTATTGAAGATATTATTTACCCGATTGATGAGGAGCATAAAGGCAGAGTCTTTAAAATTACAACTCAGGATAGTACCGGTCTGGTATCATACAGTACAAATGTTGGTGAAATTTTCAGCCCGTTTTCAAGGCCTGTAGACGCACAAAAAATTGAACCAGGTATTTATCAATATAATTTAAATGGCCAGAAAGTATATGAGTTTGAGAGTGTTCTCATTGTAAAAGACACTAACGTGAGGTACGGCACTACCCATATTTTATTTTCATTTGCAGATACGGCTTTAGAAATCTCTCAGAGAAGATGGGCAAATGTTCGGTTAGCCCTTCTTATTTTAGGAGTAAGTGGAGTAGGAATTGTCCTTTTAATTTCTCTTGTTCTCAATCCTTTCATGAAATTGTCTGAGTGGGTTAAAAATATTGGACAGGGAGATATGCAGGATGATATGGATATCGACACCTCGTCTGAAATTGGTGAAATTGCCAAAGCATTTAGCGACATAACTCATAAATTTCGGGATTCTCAAAAAAATCTTGCTGACCACGAACAATTAAAAAAGGATATGCATATTGCTCAGCAAATTCAGCAAGCACTTTTGCCTGCGGATTTTCCCGATCTTGAGGGCTACGATATTGCTGCCTTTTATGAAGCCGCCAAAGATGTTGGCGGGGATTACTATGATTTTGTTGAAGTAGACAAGGACACTTTAGGCATCGTGATTGCTGATGTTTCCGGTAAAAGTGTTGGCGGCGCTCTGGTTATGACTATGATACGGCAAACTTTACGTACTGAGGCGCGTGGTGTTAAGGATGCTGCTGAGGTATTATCCAAAGTAAACCGTGCCGTTAAGGAGGACATTAAACAGGGGATGTTTGTCACTGTATTTTATTTGATTATCGACTCCAAAAAACGCAGTCTCAATTACGCAAGTGCCGGTCATAATCCCATGATTCTTTACCGTGCGAGTAAGAAAAAAACTTTTTACTTAAACCCGAAAGGATATCCTATCGGGGTCAAGTTGCCGCAGGATGATTATTTCGATAAGTACATTGAATCCGAAACAGTTAGCCTGGTAAAAGATGATATCCTAATATTATATACCGATGGAATTACTGAGGCAATGAATCACGAGCGTGAACTTTTCGCAGAGGAAAGGTTGCAGCTTAGTGTTTATGATCATGGCCATGAGGGAGCTGCTCAGTTTGTTGAAAATTTAAAAAATGATATTTATGGTTTCACTTCCGGACATCCTCAAAATGATGATATTACGCTTGTCGCTATTAAAGAAAATGTGGCTCGCGAGGAGGATGAACTTCGTAGAGCCAGGGAGGTGCATCAATTAGTAGAAACTGGACAGTCTATCCGGGAAGCTTGTGAGTCTGTAAATTTGACAACTTATGCTTACTATAATAAGTATAAGAAGACTTTTGATGAAGATGGTATTGATGCCTTTGAAATTGATGAATCCGGTTCGGTCGAAGCAAATCATGTCAGCATTGAAGAGAAAACAAAAATATTTGATATTGTACGAAATTTTCCGGGATATGGTGCCAGCCGTATCAAGGATGAACTTAATACGGAAAAGTATGGACTTACTGAGTTAACAGAAACCCGTATCTACGATGAATTGGTTCGTCATAAGCTAAATACAAAAGCGAAGCGAGAAGCTTTTGTAAATCGCATCAGCAAAAGCAATCGTAAATTTAAACCCCCGGGTACGCCTCTGCTGACAATTACCGGCGAGGTTGTCATTAACAAACAAGATACTAAAGATTATACATTGGATATCTATGGTGAAGAACGGGCACCTGAGATGACTCTGCCGAAAGAACCTGTTAATCTTGATTTGACATTTAATCCGGATTTTGTGGAAACTACAATTGAGACGCCTGCACCAATTGAAACCGAGGATTCCCTTGAAAATGATTCCGGCTCTTTGATAAACTCATCTCTGGAAGAGGTTATGGCATCAATTGATGCCGATGAAGATTTTGATGAAGAAGTTTCAGATGATGCCGGGACAAATGAGGATGAAGTTGATGAGGTTTCGTCAGAGTTTGAGCAGTTAGTTGCGACTGATGAAATTAAGACAGAAATTTTGAATACGGATGCTGAGGAGTCACAAGATGGGTCGCTGCCCGATGATTTTTCGATGGAAGAATTATTTGAAGGTGGTTCGGTTATAGTATCCGACGAAAATGAGTCTGGGTATGAAGAGGCGCCTTCCCCTGAAATTGTTGATGCTATTGATGTGGATTTTAAAAATGTTGAGCCTGAAGTCGAGGCAAGCGAAGAGGCTGTTCTTCAGGAAACAAGTACTGCTGATGAAGATCAAACAAGTGAATTGGAGGATGCATCTTTAACCGTTTCGTCAATAGATGAATTGTTAAATAGTGATGAATTGAATGAAGATTTTGAAGATGCTGACCCTGAACCGGAAGATACAGAAATAAGCTCCCAATTTAAGGATTATGATAAAGAATCTTCAGTGGATACAGTTAAACCATATTCAAGCCAGACTGAAGAATCCATTTCTTTTTCAGATCTTATTCAGGCTATTGATGATGAACTTGTTTATGTCACTGAGCCCGGGAAAGAGGCTAATGCGAAAAACGACAGGCGCATGGAACAGGAGCAAGCTGTTAAGAGTGAAGCTGAAAGTCCGGCTAATGGCGCTACAGGTAAAGTATCTGTTAAGAATGAACAGAGCAAGGAACTGGTGTTGCTTAATGGGATTAAATTTTATAAGAACAATGAGTATGAAAAGGCGATAGAGGAATTTCAAAAAATAATAATTATGTACCCCTCTTATAAAGAGGCGCATAGTATTTTGGGAAATGCTTACTTTAGAAGTAAGCAGTATGAAGAAGCTGAAATTGAATACAACAAAGTAAAAGAAATAGATCCTACAGATATAACAGCTTATGAAAATATGGGTGTCATTTTTGCGAACAGAGGAAACTATAAGGGTGCTGTTGGCGAGTGGCAAAAAGTGATGGAACTTAATCCCAATCGTTCAGATATTGAGGATAAAATTAAAAAAGCTTCCAAAATGATTTAATAGACTTTTTTGCTTTAGGGAGCATCACTTTTTATTGACTTTTTTGCTGTATTCTGTTATATTCTGGGTCGTTATAGTCAACTTTATAACTATATAGGAGTTATCCATGGAAGGCATTCAAGTGTCTTTAACGCAGACGGGACCACAACAAAGCATATCGGTAATTAAGGTAGGCGGATATATTGATACAACAACCTCAGCTGAATTGGAACATGCTTTGTCTCAATTGATTAAATCAAACTCCTATAATATTATAATTGATTTAGGGAATGTGGATTATATCAGTAGTGCAGGTTGGGGGATTTTCATAAGTGAAATTAAAGGTATTCGTGAGAACAAGGGTGAGTTAAAGCTCGTAAGCATGATTCCTGACGTATATGACGTTTTTGAACTACTTGAATTTCATTATATACTGAAAGCTTTCGATACTTTAGATGAAGCCATTGCTGATTTTGATTCCAATACATTAAATAGTGGAATTATGTTGCAAAGCTCTGAGAACTCTGAACAAAGTGGTTCTACAAATATGTTGTCCTCTTCCCATGATGGTTCAGGCGGTGCGACTGCTCAAGCAGATGGTTTTGATTCAGGTAATGAAAATATTGGTACAATAGAAGATAAGCTTAAACAAATTATTATTGAAAATCCGGATTCGGGAATGTTTGCTATTATTCGCTCCCTTAATTCACCGCGTTATGGTAGTATTAAATTGGGTTTTTTTGAAATAAGAAAATATTTAAAGCACCTCAATCTAGACTCAAAGAAAAAAAGAGTAGACTTTTTTAAGCAGAACGCATTTTAGTAGATATTAAAATTCTCTATTCCCACCCAGTTACTAGAAACCCCACAATTTAGTATTTAGTTGAAGTCGTAAATCTATGTTTATTGACAAAGTAAAAATTAACCTTCTGGCTGGTCACGGCGGAAGTGGTTGTGTTAGTTTTCGTCGGGAAAAACATGTTGCAAAAGGCGGCCCTAATGGCGGTGATGGTGGAAACGGCGGGGATATATTTTTAGTTGGAGAAACAAACGTTTATACTCTTTTGGATTTCCAATATCGCCCAAGGTATAAATCTGAACGCGCCGAACATGGCAAGGGCGCCAATAAGCATGGTAAAAATGGCAAGCCTCTCTTTATTCAAGTTCCTCTCGGCACAGTTGTTCGTGATGTTGATACAGAAGAGTTTCTGGGAGATATTGTAGAGCAGGGTCAGCAACTGCTTGTCGCAAAGGGTGGGCGCGGTGGCCGTGGCAATGCTCGATTTAAAAACTCGACAAATCAGGCTCCCCGCGAATGGGAACCTGGCGAGTACGGTGAAGAAAAGACCCTTGCTCTCGAGTTGAAACTTATTGCTGATGTGGGTTTAGTTGGTTTTCCCAATGCAGGCAAGTCGACTTTAATTGCCAGAATTTCTGCTGCCCGGCCAAAAATTGCCGACTATCCGTTTACGACACTTCAACCCAACTTGGGAATTGTGAAATATAAAGACAGAGGTGCCTTCGTGGTTGCTGATATCCCCGGGATTATTGAAGGGGCACATCATGGTAAGGGTCTGGGGCATGAGTTTTTAAGACATATTGAACGGACAAAAGTATTATTAGTTTTAATTGACTGTTCAGTCGAAAATATCGAAGAACAGTATGCTGTTTTGAGAAATGAGTTAGAGAAATATAACTCGGAGTTAATTGAGCGAATTAGTTTAGTTCTTTTAACCAAAACTGATTTAAATATTGATTTTGAAACAAAAAACATACAGTCTTCTGTTGATAAGCCAATTCGGCGTATTTCTAGCGTTACCGGCCAGGGTCTCGAAGAGCTTAAGGATTTAATTTGGCAAGAACTCCATCCAACTCAAAATTGAAATGAGTGATGTCTCCAAGTATTTTGACCTGATTCGATTGTCCGCTGTTCCTGGTGTCGGACCCAATAGAATGCGGACGATGATTGGGCACTTTAGATCGGTGAGCAAAGTTTTTAAGGCCTCCTGGCAAGAACTGCAGAAAATCCCCGGAATTGATGAAAAGACAGCTAAAAGTGTTGTTGAAGCAAAAACCGAGTCGTTCGCTGAAAAGCAGATAAAAAAGGCCGAGGAACTCAAGGTTAGAATAATCTCATTTTGGGATGAGGAATTCCCGGAGTTGTTAAAGCAGATTTATGATCCACCGGTTTTGTTATATGTAAAAGGCAATTTCTCTGAAAATGATAAATACGCACTGTCAATAATAGGAACCCGAAACCCAACACATTATGGGAAAATTATTACTGAGAAATTAACTACTTCGTTAGCTGAAAAAGGAATTACAATCATAAGCGGGATGGCTTATGGGATTGATTCTATTGCTCATTCCCATGCTTTAAAGGCCGGTAGTCGAACGCTTGCTGTTGTAGGTACAGGCCTTGATATTACATATCCTTCAGGTAATCAAAAATTGAGTCTGGAAATTGCAGAAAACGGCGCACTTATTTCGGAATTTCCGTTTGGCACTAAACCAGATCGTCAGAATTTTCCCAGGCGAAACCGAATCGTTAGCGGGCTCAGTCATGGCGTAATTGTAGTTGAGGCCGGAATAAAAAGCGGTGCATTAATCACTGCGTCCATGGCCATTGAACAGAACCGTGAAGTCTTTGCAGTACCGGGTAATATCAATAGTCCGCAAAGTGTTGGTCCCAATGCCTTGATAAAACAAGGTGCATGCCTGGTTATATCTGCTGAAGATATTTTAGGTGAACTCTCTCCGAAATTAGATCCAATTATTAAAGGCGACTCAAAACCTAAACTTCTGGTTGAATTGTCTTCCGATGAAGCAGCAGTTTTGTCTAAACTTTCCCATGAACCTAAACATGTTGATGAATTGGTGCAATCTGTTGATATGAGGTGCTCACAAGTATTGTCTGTTTTACTCACTCTGGAGTTTAAAAACCAGATTAGGCAGCTTTCAGGCAAAATGTTTGTCAAAATTTAGCTTCTGAAGCACTTGAAAAACAGGTTGACTAAGTTAATATATTTGATTATATTTTCACCTCAAATTCTGATTATGGAGGGCTAGTCTAACTGGTAAGGCAGCGGTCTTGAAAACCGCCGGGTTTACGCCCTTGGGGGTTCGACTCCCTCGCCCTCCGCTTTTTTTCAGTATGATAGTTAGCACCGGAGAGGTGGCCGAGCGGCTGAAGGCACAGGTTTGCTAAACCTGCGTAGGGGCAACTCTACCGAGGGTTCGAATCCCTCCCTCTCCGCATTTTTATGAGTCATATCAAAGAGTCAGTAATGTCTGCCGCAGAAATCAAATCCGTCCGCGTCCGTTTCGCACCCAGCCCCACAGGTTTTTTACATATAGGTGGTGCCAGAACCGCCATTTTTAACTGGTTATTTGCTCAAAAACACAATGGCAAATTTCTTCTACGAATTGAAGATACCGATGCAGAAAGATCTGGTCAAGACATGGTTGAAGCAATCATTGAAGGCCTGCGGTGGCTCAATCTGGATTGGGATGAAGAAATTGTTTCTCAGTCCAGGCGTCTTGAAGTTTATAAAAAGCACGCACATGCTCTTGTCCAAAGTGGCAAAGCATACAAATGCTTTTGCTCAAAGGAAGAGCTCGCAGCTAAGCGGGACGAAGCCGCGAAAAAGAAGCAAGACTATCGTTATCGGAATGATCGCAAGTGTCTGAGTTTGACAACAGGTGAAGTTGAAGAACTCGAAGTACGCAATCAGCCGTATGTAATACGCCTAAAATTGCCGGAACAACCGGTTCAATTTACCGATATGATACATGGGAATATCACCGTTCATCATAAACAGCTGGATGATTTTATCATCATGCGCCCTGATGGTTATCCAACCTATCATCTTGCTGTGGTTGTGGATGATTATGATATGCAAATATCACACGTCATTCGCGGTGATGATCATCTATCAAATACACCGAAACATATTTTGTTATATAAGGCTTTTGGCTGGCAGCCGCCACAATTTGCCCATGTGCCACTCATTCTTGGTATGGATAAACATCGGCTTAGTAAACGGCATGGTGCTACAGCAATTGGCGAATATGAAACAAGTGGATATTTGGCTGAAACTGTTTTGAATTTTTTGACTTTATTAGGTTGGTCTTCCGGCGATGATCGTGAAATATTCAGTCGGGCTGAGTTGGTCAAGGAGTTTGATATCAGCGGCGTTGCCAAAAAGAGCGCGGTTTTCGATGAAAAAAAACTTGAGTGGATGAACGGCCAATATATTATGGCCTTGACGGATCAAGAGCTTTTAGAAAAGGCGACTCCATATTTAAAAAAGCAAGACTGGATCACAGAAGAAATTCTTGCTGACCAGAAGTTTGTACTTAAAATCACTGCGATGCTCAAACAAAGGCTGAAACGGCTCACCGAGTTTCCGGAAATGATTGCTTATTTTTTTTCCGCACCAGAGAGATATGAAGAAAAAGCGGTTAAGAAATTCTGGAAGGATGAATCGGTGATTGATATTCTTCAGAAAATTTCCAGCCAGTTGGCTGCTATTAAAGATTTTGAAAATACAAGTATTGAAGCTGTATTGAGAAGTATAACAGATGAACTTGAGCTTGGTTTTGGAAAAGTAATGAATCCATTACGCCTGGCTTTAACCGGAGGCTCTGTCAGTCCAAGCATGTTTGAAGTAATGGAGCTGCTTGGCAAGCAGAATGTTTTGGAAAGAATTGAGACTGCCTGCGTATATATTCGGAAGAATTTGGTTGAAAATTAAGACCTGATTTAATATCTTACAGCCCTTGGGGTGTGGTCCAATGGCAAGACACGCGACTCTGGCTCGTGTAATCGGGGTTCGAATCCCTGCACCCCAGCTAAGTTCTCTCTTTTTTTGCACTTAATTCAATTAAAAAGAAATGGCCAAAATTTATGCGCTCCGCCACGGGCAAACAGAGTGGAACCTTCAACGCCGGATTCAGGGGCATCTTGACAGTGAATTGACGGAGCTTGGAGAAAAACAAGCGCGAGCGTTGGGTGAAGCTTTCAAAAAAATAAAAATTGATGCTTTGTACTCTAGTGACTTAGGGCGCGCCGTAAAAACAGTAACACCTGTACAGGAGATGACAGACTTACCGCTTATAACCAAGAAATGCTTGCGTGAAACGAATCTTGGCATTTGGTCTGGGAAAACCGGTAAAGAAATAGAAGCAGCCATTACCAATGATTTTGAGTTTTTCAAAAAACGCGATCCGGATTTTAGAATTCCTGAAGGTGAGACTTTGAGGGAAAGACAGCATCGCACCGTTAGCTGCTTTGAAGAACTCGCTAAGGCGCATGCAGGACAAATAATTGCTGTTATGACGCATGGTGGTATTCTCGATAGTTTATTTCGGCATGTGGTTGAAATGCCCTTGGAATCGAATCACCAATTTTCTATTTCAAATGCCAGCATAAATGTTGTTAGTAAAAATGACAGTGGTTGGCGTCTTGAGTCTTGGGGCAATGTTTCGCATTTATCTGATTTGTAAATTTAATCTTCTCAACGACATAATTTAAAGGCTATTAGAAGTTAGGGCAATGAGTGAAGAAAACTACACGTTTTATTGCTAACTCCCCCAAACACTTTCCACTACTGATTTTCTACTTGCGGCCAACTCGTTTATTCGTTATATTATTCTCCCGAATTTTTCTGTCTAAAGGTTTAAATTTATGCAAATTATTGATGCCCACACGCATTTTTTTTCTTATACATGGTTTGAGCAGTTTTATCTGGCTGCGAAAAATCGTTTCGAAAATATATCTGACATAGCCAAGGCGCTAAATTGGGAGTTGCCATCAAAAAACCCAATGGATTTAGGTAAAAAATGGATCGCTGAACAGGATAAACACAAGGTTAGCAAACAGATCTTATTCGCCAGCAAGTTGGATGACGCTGAGTTTTTAGCATCTGCCACCAATGCTTTTCCAAGTCGGCTTGCCGGTTTTGTTATGATAAATCCCAATAGCCCGGATGCGCGGAATGAAACACATTATGCTTTAAATGTTTTGGGGATGAAGGGCATTTTACTTTTCCCCGCGTTACATCATTTTCGTGCAAATGATGATAATGCCTATACTATTTACGATGAGGCGCTTTCCGCTTCGGCACCGGTTTTTATCCACTTTGGACAATTAAGCATTCCCGTATTCCAGAAGTTGGGCTTGTCGGATAATATTGATTTAAAGTACTCTACCCCTGTAGACTTAACTCAGCCTGCAGCTGATATCCCCGATGTTAATTTCATTGTTCCCCATTTTGGCTGCGGTGCTTTCGAGGCTGCTTTAAAACTTGCCTCAAATCGTGAGAATGTCTATTTTGATACCTCCAGCTCTAACTCATGGATTCAATCACCCGATACACTCGAAAGTATTTTTCAGAAAGCTGTGCAGGAACTCGGCGCTGAAAGAATACTCTTTGGTACGGATTCATCATTTTTCCCCCGTGGCTGGCGCAAAGACATTTTTGATGCGCAACTTGAAATTCTAACCGCACTCAATCTTTCAAAAAAAGAAAAAGAACTGATTTTAGGTGGCAATATTAGCCGAATTGCCGGGTTATAAGTAAGCAAAGGTGTTAAATGCCTGAATTACCCGATTTGGTTTACATTCGCAAATTTTTGGAACAAACGCTTCCCGGGCAAAAAATAGCGTGCGTTAGCGTTAAGCAGCCTATTGTGCTCCGCGTATTGTTAGACACGAATTTCCAGGATTTTTTGACATCCGCTGAGTTTCAGGAAATATTCATGAAAGGACCGTTTCTCGGGTTTAAGTTTGCCGGGAATAAAGAACTTATTATTCATCCCATGCTAACGGGTAAGTTCAAGTACTCCGATAGTGACAAAAAAACCGGCAGAGGACTATGCTTCACACTGGCCTTGGATTCGGGTAATTATTTGCACTATTTGGATGAAAAGAAGATGGGCAAGGTTTACGCACTCGAACAATCTCAGTTGGAGAAAATACCCCGTTTTTTGCAACAAGGCCAGGATATTCTCAGTCCGGATTTTACTGTTGATAAATTCAAACAGCTTATAAAAGGCCAGCGTAAACAGGTCAGGGTTTTTTTGATGGATCAAACAAAGTTGAGCGCAATCGGTAATGCCTATGCCGATGAAATTCTGTTCGATGCGGGTATTCACCCCAAAATATTATGCAGCCAACTTGCCCGGGATAGTATTGAAACGCTTTACAAAAGTATAAATTCAGTTATTAGTTGGGGAATTGATTCAGTTCAAAAAAGTGGTCAACCGATTGAAGTTAAAGTTCGCGATCACGTGAGAGTCAGGAATCGGAAAAATCAACAGTGCCCACGATGTGGGGCATTAATTCGCTGCGCTGGAGTTTTAGGGTTTGATGCATTTTTCTGCCCAACATGTCAACCGACCAGTAGAAAACAATTCATTAATTGGAATTGATTTGAGACTGAGCAAATGGCTGCCCCCAAAAAACGACACTCTAAATCAAAAAAAAGTCTGAGCCGAGATTTTAGACCTGCGGTTATTCTTTTTTCAATTATTGTTTTCATAATTATTTTAAATCTCCCCACACCGGATGGCTTAACTACCGAAGGCAAAAGAGTCATTGCAATTTTTTGCGTAGCAATTATTTTGTGGGTGTCGCATGCTTTGCCTTTAATGATTACCAGCCTTCTTGTGATCATTTTATTTCCACTAACAGGTGTTCTTACAACACATGCTTCCTACGCACTGTTTGGCAATGAAGCTATCTTTTTTATCCTTGGCGCATTTATCCTTGCATCAGGAATTATGCGTTCGGGGCTCAGTTCCAGGATTGCGCTCATTGTGCTTCGGTTATTTGGTAAAACCCCCAATAACTTAATACTCAGCTTTTTATGTTTAGCAGGATTTTTGTCATTTTGGATGTCTGAACATGCAGTGGCAGCCATGATGTTTCCAATTGTTTTTGAAGTAGTGGACTCATTAAAATTGACCCCATTAAAAAGTAACTTCGGGAAAACTCTATTTTTAGCCATGACCTGGGGATGTATTATTGGTGGTGTTGCAACATTTTTAGGTGGCGCCAGAGCGCCGCTTGCCGTCGGGCTTTTGCGCACTGTAACCGGTTCGGATATTTCCTTTTTACAATGGATGATTGCCGCTCTGCCAACCGTCATTATTATGCTCGTTGTTGCATATTTTTTTCTCACACGGCTTTATCCTTCCGAAGTAAAGGATATTTCAAAAGCTCTTTTGATATTAAAGCGAAAACAACTCCGAATCGGGCGTACGACAAAAAGAGAAAAACAGATTGGTACTTTAATGATTCTAACTATTTTAGTCTGGATTTTTTGGGGTGATGTGTTTGGATTGGCCAATATTGCTATTGGCTCAGTAGTAATTGCATTTGCTCTGAAACTTCTAGATTGGAAAGAAGTTGAGGAAGATGTTAACTGGGGAATATTTTTAATGTATGGCGGCGCGATATCGTTGGGTTATGCAATGGAAATGACCGGAGCAGCTCATTGGTTGGCTGAAATAACATTAGGTGGTATGGCTGGTTCCGGTTGGATGATTGTTATAGCGTTGATTATTATCTCCCTTTTCCTAACTGAGGCGATCAGTAATACAGCTGTTGTGGCGCTGTTAATGCCCCTTGCCCTTGGTATTGCGATAGACAATAATCTTGATCCGCGCGTGATAACGCTTGCAGTGTCGATTCCATGCGGTCTTGCATTTCAACTGCCTATGGGGACGCCTGCAACCGCCATTGCATTTTCTTCTGGCTTTGTGCGTTTAAGTGATACGGTAATGAGCGGGTTTGTTTTAAAACTCATCGCGCTGGTAATTTTTTTATTCTCGGCCATTTTTTATTGGCCATTAATTGGTTTAAATTTATAGGTTTTATGAAAAAGATATTATTAATTCAATCGTTTCTACGTTTTTCCCCAAAATCTATTCAACAGGCAATTCAACTCGCAAAGAAAAATGAAGCCAAACTGCTTGTGGTTTTTGTGATTGATGTTGAGTTTGCCGAAAATGTTGCAAACACATTGACCGATGAAGGATGGCTTGGTGGAAAACCATCTGAGCAACTTTATGCTTCTATAATGAAGGAGTATCAGTTGCAGTCTGAATTAAAAATTGAAAAGATAAAAACCATCGCTGATGAAAATCAGGTTACAATGCGCTCAATAATAAAAAATGGACCTATTGTTGAGAAAACGCTAAAAATTGTAACACTTGAGGAACCGGATATCATTGTTATATCGCGCCGAAAGAGATCAAAATTATCCCGGTTTATTTTCGGCTCTGTTGTGGAAACTCTAAAAAAGAACGTTAAGTGTGAGGTTAAGATAATTGATTCTGATTGAATTCCAATTGTGTGAATTATACTAATCCATTTTTTTATAACAAATATGAAAATAATACTGCTTGTTTGTTCTCTGATATTTATTGCTTTTATACTTCTGAGAGTTTTTGAAAACCGTTCGGTTTTCGCTCCTGCCAAGTACCCCTCAGGGTTTTGGCAGCCCGATGCTTTTGGACTGAATTTAGAAGACTGCTATTTCTACTCGACAGATGGCAGTAAATTACACGGCTGGTTTTTTAAGTCTGAAAAACCCGAAGCCACGCTTTTGTGGTCGCACGGTAATGCAGGTAATATATCCGATAGACTGGACAATCTTTCAAAATTAGTTGCCCTCCCATTCAATATTTTTTTATATGACTACAGGGGGTATGGGAAAAGTGCCGGCAAGCCCAGCGAAGAGGGAGTATACCAGGACTCTCAGGCCGCCTACGATTATTTACTTACAAGACCCGAAGTTGATCCTGAAAAAATAGTGATTTATGGCCGTTCTCTTGGTGGTGCTGTTGCTATTGATCTCGCAACAAAGAGACCTTGCAGCTCGCTAATTCTTGAATCTACTTTTACTTCAGCCCAGGATATGGCGCAGATCCAGTTTGGTGCGTTGCCAATAAGATGGTTGATGAGTTCTGAGTTTAATTCCACCGAGAAGATTGAAAATTTAGAAGTGCCAATTTTAATATTGCATGGCGACCAGGATAATATTGTACCATACAATTTAGGAAAACAGTTGTTCTCAGCCGCAAACGAGCCTAAAGAATTTTATAAAATTAAAGGCGCTGATCATAATGATACATATCTTGTTGGTGGAAATAAGTATTACGAGAAGATAAAGAGTTTTATTTTAGATCACTTGTAAAATTCTACAAAATTTCAAAGTCTCCGCCTTCAAAGGATAATGGTATTTTAAAGTAGTTTCCCAGGAAGTCAAGGTTTTCATCAATTGAGTCAAGCAAAGCCGGTGGGATATCCTGGTGCTTAATAAATAAGACAGGGACAACTCTGTATTTTCCAGTTGGTAGGCCCAGGCTATTAAAAGAAAATGTCACAAATCGTTCGGTTGGTGAACTACCAATAGTAATCCTTGCAACCGTTTCAAGGGAAATACCCTCGAAACTAAACGTCTGACCGGTGTTCATATTTTGAAAAAATACCGGCCCCAGAAAATCTCCTATCGAATTTGGGATAATAATAGTAGAGGTATCTTCGTTGGTAGTTTTAAAAGTCGATTGAATAGTAATATCTCCGGAGTATTGTGGAGTAACTGAGCTTGGACTTACCATCGTTTTTACTGAGAGAAATTGTTCTAATACAATATTCTGCCTGAGTTTTCCATTTTTTCCCAAGGCGGCTTCATTGGGGATAAATTCACCGTTCCTTATCCCAACTTCGACTGTGTTCAGCACATAGTTTGCCACATAAAAATAAAGCTTGAAGAAACCATCGACATTTGAGTTTAGTCCCGGAGGTATTGATAATGAAAAACTTCCGTCGGGTTCTGAGTAAGCGCCAATTTTAAATTCATCCAACCATACATAAGCTCTTTCAGGTTGATTGTTTATATCCAGAGAGATGTTACCCGCAACCGTATTCTTTGTGCCGGCAATGTCATCGCCACCGGCTGGATTACTTGTGCAACTATTGACTAGTAAAACTAGCGTAACGGAAAAGAATAAATTTTTCATAATAATCATGAGTTTATTAATAATTTATTGAATTGAATTCGCAACCCTGATTCCCGCATCAGTGCGAATTGTGACACCTACGCGTAGCTCTACATGCAAACTTCTGGCAGCAGAGCGCAAACTATTTTCCCGTGCACTCCAAGACCCACCTCGAACTATTGTGGGGATTTGAGGCAACAAGCCCGTACGTAGGTGAGGTTCAGGGCCTATGGGGTTCTCGCCAGGGCTTTGTGCGTAATAAGTTTGTGCGTACAGATCGAAAACAAATTCTGCCGCATTACCACTCATATCATAAATACCATATGGGTTTGGTGGAAATGAACCTACTGGGGCTAAAGTTTCGTAACTATCATTTCCTTGGGTTCCAAGGTAATTTGCCAAGTCATGGGAAATAGTTCCGTCGGAAGTTCCGAAATCATATTGTAGGCCACCACGACATGCCTTTTCCCACTCAGCCTCAGTTGGCAATCTGTACCCGTAAAATTGGCAAAAAGCCTCCGCGCCATACCAGGTTAGTCTCACAACCGGCTGCTCCTCATATCCAGGCAAGACGCCATACAAAGCTTCCTCTGCAAAATACTGAATGTGACTGTCATTAATATCTGTATAGAAAACAAAACGGAAGGGTCCTTTTTGCGGTACGATAATATTATTCTCTGTGCTGATTTCACCTCGTTCCTGGGCATCGTTTAGAAATTTTGCATATTGTGCATTGGTGATTTCGCATTTTCCTATTGTATAAGCATCCAGAAAAATATCGTGTTGGGGCCGTTCTCGCGAGCTGCCATTGTCATCACCCATTGAAAAGGAACCGGCAGGTATTTCAACCATCTCGAAGCGCGGAATGTAATTGGCCTGAACATCGATTTTACTGACGGATTCCAAGCTAAAGAATACCGCAGTTATAGTTTCAAGGCCTGTGGCGCCAGGCACCGAGGTAAGTTTACCATTTTCATCGATTGTGGCTGCTGTTTCCGGGTTGACAGACCATTTTATGTTTTCTGTTTTCGGTAGAATAGATCCATTTCTATAAGAAGCGAATGCCTTCATCTGTACATTTTCCCCTGCGGGGATGTTGGAAATGGCAGGGTAAATTGCAAAGGAAAGCGGCCGTTCCAGAACAGACACAATCACGGAATCACGGAAAGAGCGGTATTCGGCAATAATCTTTTCTTCGCCGGTTAGCCCGCCAATGGATGTAAAAAGACCTGAATTATTTATGGTGCCAATACCTCCGGGGGAAGTTCTCCAAATCGTGCTGCCGGTTACATCAGAGTTTGTGCCATCATCCAAAGTAGCGAAAGATTTAAATTGTAAGCTGGTTCCGGAAACAGTTACAAGCTCGATAGCTTCAATGCCAAACATTCTGGTGTCGTCTTCAGGTTCGGTAGGATTTTTTTTGCATGAAGAAATTAAAAGAAAAAATATTACTGAGCAAGCAAAAACTCTTAGATAAAACAGTCGGATAAATTTTGTTTTATTCATTTTGTCCTTGGTTTAAATAAAAAGAGCTTTAGAAAATGGTATATTGAATGTGTCATATATTCAGCCAGGAACCGAACGAATTTAGAAAACAAGTGGATTCTTCTAACGAAAAGCGAATCGTGCTATGCTTGTATTAATAAATACAATTTAATAATTAGGTTATTCCTAACAATCATTGCAGGTAATTGTTTTAAGTAAAGGTTGATTTTCAAAGGTTATAGCCTTATAATAAATAAAAGTAAGTCATATTTAATCCTGCCGATTATTTCTGAATTTAAAATTAAAAACCAGTAAAGATAATCTATCTTAAAGAGGAATTGTGGATTTTAACACATTGACTGAGTTGACAAAGTCCAGGATAAAAATCAAAGTATCCCGGCATAATAAAACCGAATCTTTTGCTGAAGATGTTTTGCTAGGGTTGTCCGCGTGTAAGAAAACTTTATCGCCAAAATATTTGTATGATGAAATCGGGTCTCAGCTATTTGAGAAAATTTGCGACTTGCCGGAGTATTATCCCACCCGGACTGAGCGTAGAATAATTGAAAGAAATATTTCTGAAATAATATCGGTTTGCAGTCCTGAAACGGAGTTGGTCGAACTTGGCAGTGGGAGCTCCACTAAAACCCGTCTGATTATTGAAGCCTTTCTAAAAAAGTACCACAGGTTGAACTATATTCCAATCGATATATCCCGCAGCATCTTGGTTGAAAGTGCCAGGTTTTTGCAAAAAAAATATCCCAAAATTCATATTTCTGGACTGGTTTCAGATTATATCAAGGCTTTGAATTATCTAACAAACCATCACCATGATCATAAAATGATTATATTTTTAGGTTCAAGTATTGGTAATTTTGCCACAGATGAATCCTTGGTTTTTCTTGAAAAAATTAGAAAAAGTCTGGCGCCCAGTGATATGCTGCTTATTGGTATGGATTTGGTGAAGTCTGAAAGTATTCTAATTCCTGCATATGACGATATTCAGGGTGTTACCGCAAAATTCAATTTAAATCTTCTGGTGAGAATAAATCGGGAGTTGGGTGGACGCTTTGACCTGGATAAATTCCGACACAGAGCGATTTTCAATAAGGCGCAAAGCCGGGTTGAAATGCACATTGTCAGCATCCAAAAACAAACGGTCCGGGTAGATTACTTTGACCGCGAGTTCAATTTTGAACAAGGGGAAACCATCCACACTGAAAATTCTCACAAGTACTCCCCGTTAAGTATAACCCAAATGGCTGAACGGACTGGATTTGAGGTAGTTAATTGTTGGTACGATGAAAATAAGTGGTTTAGTTTAAATTTGATGAAGCCGGCATAATGGCCTCTCCCATAGTTTTTCAGGATGTCTCCAAATTCTATCAAGCCCAACAAGTTCTTAAAAATATTTCGTTAACAATTCAGGCACAGGCGATCACCGTTCTAATCGGGCCGAGCGGCAGCGGTAAATCTACTTTGCTGCAACTGGTCAATGGCCTGATTCGCCCGGAGGAAGGCGAGCTTCTCGTATTTCAAAACGCGATTGATTATGACAATATAACAGCGTTGCGCAGACGTATCGGTTACGCAGTTCAGGGCACGGGTCTGTTCCCTCATCTAACTATCAAACAAAATATTGCACTGCTCGCCGGATTAGAAAGCTGGCCGCCGGAGAAAATTGTCAAGCGTGTGAATTATTTAATAAATTTGGTGAATTTGAAATCTGGCCACCTTGATAAATATCCCCACCAACTGAGCGGCGGTGAGCAGCAACGTGTGGGACTTTGCCGCGCCATGATGCTAAACCCGGAAATATTTTTGTTGGATGAACCATTCGGAGCGCTCGATCCTATCACTCGTAACGAAATCCACGATGAATTTGTGTTACTGCAAAAAACGGAACCACGGACTATCATTTTGGTGACACATGATTTACGGGAAGCTGTAAAACTGGCAGATACAATTGTTGTTTTGAATAACGGTCAGGTTCAACAAATGGCGCCTCCTGAGGAAATATTACAAAAACCGGCCAATGATTTTGTCGCGCGGTTTGTGAAGCTACAGTTAAAAGACGATGTGAAATATGCTTAGCAAAAAAAATCTACAATTCTCACTCCTTTTCCTGGTTTTGTTTTTTGGAGTGAATAGTTCTTTTGCGCAACAAAAAATCCGCATCGCATCCAAGACATTTACTGAAAGCTATATTTTGGCTGAAATTATGGCTCAAATGCTGAGCGCAAATGGTTTTGAAGTAGAAATGAAAACCGGTCTTGGGGGTACCCTGATTTGCTACCAAGCTTTGGTAAATGATGAAATTGATGTCTATCCTGAATATTCCGGCACCATTACTCAGGCCATTCTAAACTTGTCCGGGGACGTTCCTTTCCCCGACCTGCAAAATTTGCTCAAGCATAAACACCAACTTAATTTGATGGCATCGTATGGATTTAACAACACTTACGCTCTAACCGTCCGGACTGGTTTCTCTGAAGCAAATCATATCACGAAAATTTCTGATTTGAGAAAATTATCGAATTTGCGATACGGACTGAGCTACGAATTTATCGAACGCGGTGATGGCTGGGCTGCCCTGGCTGATTTTTACAGCCTTTCTCCGACGCCGCGCGGTATGGAGCACGCTCTAACTTACCAGGCCTTGGCCGAGGATAAAATTGATGTAATCGATGTTTACTCCACCGATGCAGAAATCGTCAAATACGATTTATTTTTACTGGAAGACGACAAGCATTTTTTCCCAACTTACCTGGGTGCACCGTTTGCACGAATGGATTTGCCACCCGAAGCACGTGAGGTTTTACTCAAGTTGACCGGCCAAATCGACGAAACCGAAATGCAAAAGTTGAACGCCGAGGCAGCCATTGCCGGGAAACCTTTTGGAGAAATCGCACACGACTTCCTGTTGAAAAAGAATTTAATTGATGCGGAAACTGATGTTGGGCAAGCCAACAAGTGGGTGACCCTTGGCCAAAAAACATTGACTCATATCTATTTGTGTACTGTTGCGCTTTTTGCCGCAGGACTCATCGCTATCCCGGCAGGCATGGCAATTTACCGGATGCCAAAAATCTCCGGACCGGTTGTTTATTTTACCGGGCTTCTGCAAACCATTCCCTCGCTGGCTTTACTTGCTCTGATGATTCCATTGCTGGGAATTGGGGTTCTGCCGGCGATGGTCGCTTTGTTTTTGTATGCGCTTCTGCCCATTTTACGGAATACCTATGTCGCCCTGAATGCCATCGATCCAGTACTGAAAAAAGTTGCCCTCGGCATGGGCTTAACCACCTGGCAACAACTGCGCTACATTGAAATTCCACTCGCCATTCCTACGATTCTTGCCGGCATTCGCACTGCTGCCGTGATTTTAATTGGCACAGCCACCATTGCGGCTTTTATCGGAGCAGGTGGTTTGGGAGAATATATCGTAACCGGCCTTTCCCTCAATAATCCCGGATTGATTATGTGGGGCGCCATCCCCGCAGCGTTGCTTGCCATTATAACCGAACTGCTTTTTGGGCTATTGGAAAAAGTGGTGGTGCCGAAACATCTTGGTAACAAATAGTTTTTTGGATGATATACAATTCTACACGGCCTCTTCTTTTACTTTGCTTTTCCAATAAAATTTCGTACCGTTTCAGCTTATGAATTCTAAATGGATTAAAAGACCGTTTGATCCGGCGAAATGGCCGTTTTTCTACGGCTGGGTGATTGTGGCCGCAGCAATCGTAGCAACACTTGCCAGTATTCCCGGCCAAACCATGGGCATTGGCGTTTTTACGGACTACTTGATTGATGTCCTGAAAATTTCACGCAATGAGCTAAGCACGGCCTACATGGTTGGCACCATTGCAAGTAGTCTTATTTTACCCAAAGCCGGTGCCGTTCTCGACCGTATCGGCGCCCGTGCAATGATAGTTTGGTCTTCGATTTTTCTTGGTGTAAGCATGGTGTTCTTTGCACACATCGGTTCAGTAATAACTTTTTTTAGTATTGGGAACAGCGTTTTTACTTTAGGGCTTGTGTCAATTGCTTTCCTCTTAATTCGGTTCTTCGGACAAGGTTGTTTAACCATGACAGCACGTGTAACCATCGGCAAGTGGTTTAACCATAAGCGTGGTCTCGCGAGCGCTATTTCAGGCGTTTTCATCGCCCTCGGATTTAATGCTTCTCCCGCATTTTTGAACCAGCTCATCGATTGGTTCAATTGGCAGAGTGCGAGTTTGATTTTAGCCTGCATGTTGGGAGTTTTGGTCAGTGTTTTTTCCTGGATTTTCTTCCGTGATAATCCCGAACAATGCGGTTTGACCATGGACGGTGAAGATGCTGTACCAAAGGACGAAGAACAGCAGAATACGCTTTTTGATGTCGTTAAGGAGTTTACGCGGGCTGAGGCTTTGCGGACATTCCCTTTTTGGATTTTTAGTCTCGCTGCGGGCACGGTTGCTATGGTTATGACTGCTCTCACTTTTCATGCGGCATCCCTTGGCCGTGAAATGGGACTTGGCCGGGATGAAGTTTACAGCCTGTTTATTCCCATGTCACTTTTCAGTATAGGCGCTAATTTTCTAGCAAGTTGGGTCAGCGATCGCATCCGGCATAAGTGGCTGTTAGCCGCAATGATGACGGCTCAGATCATCGGTTTGGTTGGTCTGATCTTTTTATGGAGTGAAGTCGGACAATTCGCTTTTTTTGTTGGGCAGGGCACTGCAATAGGCATTTTTATTGCCGCAGCCACCGTTTTATTACCACGCTTCTATGGCCGGGAACACCTTGGCGCAATTAGCGGATTTAATTTTTCGGTTATGGTTTTTGCCAGCGCTATTGGCCCTGTTTTATTTAGTAGTTTTCAAAATATTACCGGAAGTTATAAAGAAGTGCTTCTGGGAACCACAATCATTCCTCTTGTTTTGCTGCTATTTAGTTTTTATGTTATAAATCCACAGCAAAAGGTTAATGCTCAAATCTAAAATGTTTCATTCTTTTGTTTTAGGTGAAGTTTGCTTGAAACAATTGCAGGTTTTTCTCTGTTTTACAAAATGCATCGATTAAGTTTTCTTAGATCTGTTTTTGAAGCTAATTAAAATAAATAGCCTACAGACTCCCTTTCTCTTCAGAGAGGGAAAGAGGCGAAAATTTTCAGGAGGAAGTAGTAAATGAGAGTTTTGATTTCCGGCGCGGGAGGTTTGGTTGGACAAGCTTTACAAGAAAGGCTTCGCAAGGATGGAATAGATGTCAACCGATTGGTCCGGGTAAAAGACAGCAAAAGTTGTTGCAATTATTTTTGGGATCCTTATAACGAAGAAATTGCTGAAGGCGCGTTTGACGGTGTTGATGCAGTCATTAATCTCTCCGGTGAAAGTATTGCAGGATATTGGTCTGAAAATAAGAAAAAGAAAATCCGCGAAAGTCGCATTAAAACCACCAGTTTTCTAAGCCAAACGATATCTCATTTAGACCAACAGCCCAAGACGTTTATTTGTGCTTCGGCAATTGGGTATTACGGCGACCGTGGTGATGAGCTTTTAACCGAGAGCAGTAAGTTTGGCACCGGCTTTCTGGCGGATGTTTGCCGTGAATGGGAGGCCGCAACCGCACCAGCTACCGCAAAAGGGATTCGTGTGGTAAATCTGCGTATTGGTGTTGTTTTAAATAAAAAAGGTGGTGCACTTGCCAAAATGCTTCTACCATTCAAATTAGGTGCAGGGGGTATTGTTGGCAGCGGTAATCAGTTCTGGAGTTGGATTAGCCTGGAAGATCTGGTTGGTGCAATTCAACACGTACTAACCAACGACAACCTCAGTGGCGCTTTAAATGCTGTTGCGCCAAACTTTGCTACGAATAAGGAGTTTACCAAAACGCTGGGAAAGGTGCTTGCCCGGCCAACAATTCTGCCTTTGCCGGAGTTTGCTGCAAAAACATTTCTGGGCGAAATGGCTGATGCCTTGCTTCTAAGCAGTGCTAAAGCCGAGCCCAAAAAGTTGGTAGATTCGGGCTATGAATTTAAACATAAGAACCTTGAGACCGCTTTGCGTCAAATTCTTCACCGTTAAAATAAATGAATTCAAAGTCGATTAAAATTCCCGGAAAAATAAGACGTGAACGAGGGATTTCCTTACCGCCACTCTTTGAAATCACATATAGCTTCATTCGCAACCCGCGCAATGGTATTGAGTTAAAGCGATTGATTTTAGAAACGGGCGACTGGGTAAATGTCGTTGCTCTGACTGTAGACAATGAGCTTTTGGTGGTGCGCCAATACCGGTCGGGCATAGATTTCGTTACTTCCGAAACACCGGGTGGTATCATCGATCCCGGAGAAGATTCTCTTGACGCTGCCAAACGTGAGCTGCTGGAGGAAACCGGCTATGCCTCGAACGACTGGATTTACCTGGGCGATGTGAAGGTGAATCCTGCCATTATGAATAATGCCTGCCACCATTGGCTAGCCAGAAACGTTTACAAATATAGCGCACCTGAACTCGATGATGGGGAGGATATTGTCGTTGAATTTTTTTCTGTTGATAGACTCCAGGAAGAAATAGAGAGTGGAGATTTTTGCCACTCGCTTGCTTTTTCAGCACTTTCCCGGGTGCCTGAAATTTGGCAGCACTTGACATTTTAAATATTCTCCAATTCCTAATGCCGGTAGGAAAAGTGAGTTGTCGGTGAAATGTTTTTTGTGGGAGTGCTATCTCTTATTTTTAAAAATTAAAGTATTTTTCAATATGATATGATAATTCTATAACACACTCACAGCTTTTGGAAGAAGTTTTAAATAAGGTTGTATATAATTAAGCCTTACTTAAAAACTATATAAGCTGATAAAAAACATTGAATTAGAAAGACAAAATAGTTACCTTAGTGCAAAGAAAATTCCAAGAAAGCTCAAAAACCCTTGCACTTGAGATGATAAAATACACGCCAAATAATCAGATATTGCTCGAAGACTTTATGAAACCTTTTTCAGGTAAGCTTAACAAAGAAAACCGTTGGGTAAAATTGGGAAACACACTTCCGTGGGATGAAATGGTTTCCATTTATTGTACTAAGATGTCTAAAAATATGGGAAGGACTGCTGTAAATCCACGGATTGCGATAGGCGCCATCATAATAAAACATCTGAAACGCCTGACAGATGAAGAAACCGTGGAAGAAATATGCGAGAATCCATACCTTCAGTACTTCTTGGGTTACGTAGAGTACAGTTTTAAACCTCCGTTCGCCCCTTCGTTATTTGTGAGTTTTCGCCGTCGGTTGGGTGCAGCTCAATTTGAGGAGTTCAGCAACCGCCTTATTTCATATGTTCGGCAAACCGAAGAACAGAAGACAGGCAAGGCATCATCAAAAAACAATAATAATACATTCGGGAAAAGTCCAAATGTTTCTAATCATGGACATTTAATTGTTGATGCAACAGTTTCTCCATCGGACATCAAATATCCGACGGATTTAGATTTATTGAGTCAGTCTCGCCAGAAAAGCGAACTCTTGATTGACCTTCTTTACTTGCCGGAGCAAGGCAAGTTGAAGCCTCGTACTTACCGTAAAGTAGCTCAAGGAAAATACTTGTCAGCGGCAAAACGAAAGAAGAAAACCAAAAAGCTATTGCGAAAAACTATCGGTCAGCAATTACGCTATCTTTGCCGCAATCTAAAAACAATTGAAAGATTATTGGATGAAAAAGGCACGAGCCCGTTCCCATTAGCTTACAAATATCAAAAGATTTATTGGGTCATCCAAGAGGTGTATCGCCAGCAGAAGCAGATGTATGATGCCAGGAACCACAAAACAGAACATCGCATCGTAAGTATAAGTCAGCCGCATGTTCGTCCGATAGTGCGTGGTAAAGCGGGCAGCGATGTAGAATTTGGTGCGAAACTGTCTGCTAGTTTAATTGATGGTTTCAGTTATTTACATCGAATCAGTTGGGAGGCCTATAACGAGAGCGTAGATTTAAAGCCCCAGATAGAGGCATACCGAACTCAATTTGGTTTTTATCCGGAGTGGGTCAGTGGAGATAAGATTTATGGCACAAGAGATAACCGTATTTATATGAAAGCAAAGGGCATCAAATACTCAGGTGTT
>JAJDAE010000040.1 GCA_029262035.1 Candidatus Zhuqueibacterota bacterium | reverse complement strand
CTCGGGTTTTGGTTTGATAGTCGGGTAATCCCAGGGAGTGATAAATCGGTTAACTTTGAAACTAAAAAAATTGAAATCAAACAACATCATCCCAATTAAAAAAATCACAGCAGCAGAACTAATGCCGCCCCAGGCAAATGCATCTCTGGTTCGAACTGATTTTTTTAAGTTCAGAGGCTCCACATGAAAACGCGTATCCTCCAGAAGCTTTTCGAGAATTTTTTCGGAAACACCAATTTTATTTGTATCACCCAGCTCAATGGCCGTGACCAGGCGGTCTTCAAGATGTGGATGCTTTTCTTCAAGGTAACGGGCAAGCTGCGTTTCAGTTGGAATTCTTTGCAGGGGCCGGATGATATCTAAAAAAATAATGATGAAAAGTCCGCCCGCAAAAGTAACCAGCAATGTAATTCTGACGGCCGTAGGCAATTCCAGCAGACTATCGAGTGCAATTGCGATGCCGAGCATAACCAACGCGGCCAATACGATCTTCGATCCGCCACGCAAAAAGATGATTCTTTTCCACTGCGCCAGAACCTGGCTGACTTTTCCTTTTAAAACACTATGCTGAAGATTCATATCTTTGAATATTTCATCCTATACTATGGTAATATTTAAGCTCCAGATCCTTTTTACCCCTCTGAGGGAAAAGCGTAAGTAGAAGAGGGTAATGAGTTGATTTAAGTCCCGACTCCCCTCTCTTTACTCTTTACTCTTTACTCTTTACTCTTTACTCTCAACCCTCTTCTTCAGTTACCGATACGTCCTATTCCCCAACCAAGTCTCCCCTACCAGCAACAAAATCGCGAACAGAATTGCGAACCGCCAGAGTTTTTGCCGGTTTTCAATCTGACCGCTCAGCTCGCTCCCATTTATTGACGCCACCTGCACATCCGGGCTGGAAAGTTCTGCGGCCTTGGCCTGCAAATCGTTTGGCGATAAAGCCGTTAAATTTGATTCTTTTGCATCAACATTTACCGCAAAATAGGAGGATTTATTTTTGGCCGTCAGCTCATAAATCCCCGGTTCATTCAATGCTTCAAAAAAATCACTTTCCGGCTTTACTTCATCGCCCGAGGGCAGTTTGATGGTCATTTTCTCAACAGGAATTTGACTGCCAATTATTCCCGGCAACGAAACCGGGTTGCCAACGAGATAGGATTTTTGTCCTTTTGACTCAGCAGCCACGTACTGAATCATCTGATAAAACAACGGCAGGTACAAAGATTTTACCGGCATATTATTCCACTCATTATCTAAAGACGAGGTAAACAGCAGCACTTTACCATCTCCAATTTTTCGCTCAAGAATAGCTGCGCCGCCATCATCAAAAGACGCCAGGACAACCTCGGGCTGCGATGGCGTGACATGAATATATTGATAAAACCGTACCGAGCCGGGATCGCTTTGTCCGGACTCGGCAAACAGACGAAAAACCGGATGCCGGTAATCCATTTCCGCGAGGATAACGCCTTCCTCTCGCTGGACCTTTTTGAACGCACGATTATTAAAAACCGCAGGGCTTAACTCCTCAAGCAAACTATTATAAATATTTACATTGACTTGATCGCCCAAAGCGAGAATTAATCCGCCGCCATTGCGAACATAAAACTTCAAACGCTCTACTGTTTTACGCTTAATATCCTTCACATTTGCCAAAAGGATAACTCTGTAATCGCTGAAGTTATAACTTTTCAACTTTCGAGGAGTCGTTTTCTCAAGGCTGTATTTTGCAATTTCAGGCAAATTAACCGCTCTTTCGAGATAGAACAATTCATCCTTCACAACATCGCGGTTGGGTTCACCATTTACCGCCAAAATTTTGACCTTTTGAGAATTTTCCAGCGTAAAGTAAAAATTATTGTCGGGTGATAGTTCATCATCTTCGCAAACAGCGCTTACATAACCGGAAACCTGGACTCCACGCAAAGCCACTTTGGAAAACTTAACGGTGTGTTCCTCACCCGGCTCCAAATTGACATTTCTCAAAGACATTTTCTTATTTTTGATGAAAAGATGTATGGCCGTTTTTGCTTTCTTTTCAGAAAAATTTTGTACCCGCGCCAGTATAGTTCCACGGGAAGATTGTCTCTCATCCCGAGTAACCAGTACATCCACGACACCAACATTGATGGTGTTTTCATTTTCTACCGGGATAAAATTAACGCCGATACCTTCAGTCAATCGCCAGTATGGATTCAGGCTTTCCCAGCCGGACTTTTGAAAATCGGAGATGATATAGATCATCCTCTCACTATTTGGCGATTCCAGCAGCACGGTTTCTGCTGATTGCATCGCCTGTTGAAAATTGGTTGCACGAGCTGAAACTTGCAACCGATTGCCAAGGGTGTTAGCCAACCCTCGGGCATTGGTTTCAACATCACCCACGACTTCAGAAACACCTGAAAATTGCATGACCGCAACGCGGTCTCTCGGGTTCGTGGTACGCAATAAATCTTGCGCATTGGCGACAGCCTTCTGAAAATTATCACTGCGTTGCATGCTGTAGGAGTTATCAATCAGAATCACTTTGGCCGATGATTGCTCGCCCCAAAAGGCTCCGGTATTTTTATCAGCAAAAAATGGACGGGCAAAGGCAAAAGCCAAAATTATAAGAGCAACGACACGCATCAGCAATAAAATAAGCTGTTTGACTCGTTGCGATTTATAACGCTCATCCGGCTCAACCTGTAGAAATCGAATGGCCGCAAAATTCACCTTTACTGCACGATTGCGTTTGATGAGGTGAATAATGACGGGTACCGCAGCGGCTGTCAATCCCCAAAGAAAAAGTGAATTTAAAAGTGTGAATCCCGGCATATCAGCCTTTCCTGCTCCGGTGCGTTAAATAACTAAATAGTGCAAAATCAAGTGGTTTCGAGGTGTCGAGCACATGATAGTCCGCCTGTAATTGCCCGCAACCAATTTTAAATTTTTCGATGTGCGCGTTCATTCTTTCCATATATTTGTCGCGCATCATGGTCGGAATTGTTAACATTTCCGAACTGCCTTCCATGTCCACAAACTTAGTCGCATTTTTGAACGGGAAGGTTAACTCTGCGCTATCCAACACATGAAAGACGATTAAGTCATGACCTCTGAAACGAATGTGCTGCAAACCGCGTATCACTGTTTCCGGGTCATCCAGTAGATCGGAAATCACGATTATCAAACCTTTTCTATTCACCGTTTCTGCTATTTGGTGCAGGGGCAGCGACAGCTCTGTACTGGAGTCGGGCTCGATATTTTCCAGGCTGCGAAAAATTGAAAGCATGTGGCCACGACGATTTCGCGCCGGAATAAACTGCCTGACTTCATTATCAAAAGTCATCAGTCCCACGCCATCTCTCTGTTGAAAAATTAAGTAGCCCAATGAAGCCGCCAGGTAGGACCCGTATTCAAGCTTTGAAATGTCATTACTTTTATAGCCCATTGAGGCGCTGGTATCTAACAAAATATGGCAGCTTAAATTGGTTTCCTCTTCAAACTCTTTTATATAGTAACGATCGGAACGGGCAAAAACCTTCCAGTCGATGTGGCGAATGTCATCGCCGGCAGTGTATTCACGGTATTCGGCAAACTCCACGCTAAAGCCACGGTAAGGGCTGTGATGCAAACCGTAGATAAACCCCTCCACCACGGTTCTGGCACGCAAATCCATTCCGGAGATTTTCGATAGAATTTTAGGATCTAAAAAACGTAGTGTATTTGCCATTTAATTAAATTCTCATTGCAGCACAATCATGGTTCGACTCCGCTCACCATGAAGCTTTTGCAATTATCTGATTTTATTTATTTGTATAAATCTTCAGCCTGAGCGGAGTCGAAGGCCGATATATTACAATTGATTCAATGTTTATAACCCTGATTTCGGCTCAGGCACAACTTCAAGCAGGCGCCTTATAATCTCACCTGAATTTACTTTTTCTGACTCTGCATAGAAATTGGTCAAAACCCTGTGCCGCAACACTGGCAAGGCCAGCGCTTTGATATCTCCAACCGAAACATTATAACGGCCTTGCATAATCGCGCGAGCTTTTCCTCCCAAAATGAGATTTTGGGAAGCCCGTAAGCCTGCGCCCCAGCTTACCCAGTTTTTCACAAAATCCGGCGCACTTTTATTGTCCGGTCTGCTGGCCGCTACCAGGCGCACAGCATACTGCGCAACCTGCTCGGAAAGCGGTACTTTGCGTACAACCTTCTGGTATTCCAACACTTCACTGCCGGTAATCACCCGCGATAAACTTGGCTTGAAATTCGAAGTGGTCGAGGTGACAACTTTGACCTCATCCTCTTCATTAAGATAATTCACAACAATATTGAACATAAAACGATCCAATTGAGCTTCCGGCAACGGATAAGTTCCTTCCAACTCAATGGGATTTTGCGTAGCCAAAACGAAAAACGGTTCTTCCAAATTGTAAGTATTGCCGCCTGCTGTGACCTGATGTTCCTGCATTGCTTCAAGAAGCGCTGCCTGAGTTTTGGGCGGCGTGCGGTTGATTTCATCTGCCAGGATAATATTGGCGAAAACCGGCCCTTTCACAAACTGTAATGTACGGCGGCCAGTGGTTCTATCCTCCTCAATCACATCCGTGCCGATTATGTCCGATGGCATCAAGTCCGGCGTAAACTGAATTCGTTTAAATTTCAAATCCAAAATTTGAGCAATAGTATGAATGAGCAACGTTTTTGCCAAACCCGGCACACCTGTTATCAAACAGTGGCCGCCGGTAAACAACGCCAACATCACTTGATTGATAACTTCATCCTGCCCGACAATGGCTTTCCGCAGTTCATTATAAACTTTTTCGCTGCCGGTACGCAATTTCTCAACCAACACCAAATCTTCCTGTTCTTGATTTTGAGGTGCATCTTCTAACATAGTTTAAACCTTTTGTTTAATGCCTAAAATGCACTAAAGTGACTAAATAAAAAAATGTGCACTAAATACTATTTTAGGCAATTTAGGCATTTATAAACTTTAGTCATTTCAATGAGTTAAAGCATAGATTATAAAATTAATTCCAAGTTTGTAAGCTTCGGCTGAGTATTCAGGTGGATAAGCCGGATCGTACGTATGCTCCCAAGCATCCCCCATGTCCATATTACGAATTACTAAAACCATCAGTCGACCGTCATCATCAAAAATACCCATACAGCGTTGGTTAATGCCGCCTTTCTCGTGGGTTCTGCCATTCAGCCAGGAACCCAATCCCGGGATTTGAACCAGCTGGTCAAAATCGTAAAAGCAATGAAAAATTGGGTGGTTAATTGGAATATCAACAATAGGCGACTTTGGAAAAACCATCCGCATCTGTTGTATAAAATTCTGCCACTCAAATGGGCCATGGAAATCATCCACCATTAGAAACCCACCACGAAGGAGCCACTCGCCTAAGCCGTCTGCTTCAGGTTGAGTAAGCTGCATAAAACCCACTTCAACAATATACGCAAACGGATACCGGAATAACTCCGTATCGAGCAAAGAAAGTGAAACCGCTTTATCCGCAACGTTGACTTCTGTCCAGTTTTTGATGCCCTTCATCAGATTTTCTTCTGCATCCGGGTAATCTACCGTCCAACTTTCCCAGCGAGGGCCAAAATAATTGCGCATTCTAAAATTGACGCCGCCGGAGGTATATCTCACCCGGACAAAAGTAAATTGGTCGCTGTAGCTTGACTGGGCAGACAAGTTATCGGGCATCACACCTGTAATCAAGAAAAGCAAAATTAAATTCAAAAAACGTTTCACAGCAATCCACATCAATGGGTGTAAGAATAAACTAAATAATTAATCCCAAGCTTAAACGACCTGGTTGAAAAATCCGGGGTTGAATCCGGCAATTCCCAACCATCGCCTACATCATTATTAAAATTAATGATTACCAATATCCGGCCATCCTCATCAAACATGCCCCAATACTCAGGCAAAACATCTTGTAGATAGGGCGTTGGGGCATGGATATCATGTAAATCAAAAAAACAGTGGAAAATCGGATGACTGATACTCAATCTTTGCAACTTGCTGTTAGGCAGCACTTTTCGGATTTCGTTGACCCAGGTTTGCCACTCAAACGGCCAGCGGAAATCATCCACCATCAGAAATCCGCCGCGCAGCAGGTATTCACGCAAATTATTGACCTCAGCTGGCGACAAAGTGAGGTACCCAATTTCACACGCGTAGAGAAACGGATACTTGAATATATCTTCGTCTGCGAAGGTCAAAACTTCGCTTTCTTCCGAAACTTTAATACTTGTCGCAGCCTTCAGCGCCACGTACAAATTCTGCTCTGCATCAGGGTAATCATGTGCCCAAAGCGCAGCGTTGGTGGAGAACCCGTAGCCATGACGAATGTTGTTATCTGTCCAACGAATTCTGACAAAAGTAAACTCATCGCCACTGGTAATTTGAGCTGTTAAGGGCTGGGCAAAGGCGAAGCACAGAAAGATAAAGAAGAGCGTAGAGCGTAGACAGCAGAGAGTGGAGAGTAAAGCTTTTCCCTCTTCCCTCTTCCCTTTTCCCGCTTCCCAAATCGCCTTAAATTTTAGTCCATGGTTCATAAATTTTGCGTAATTTGTGGTTAAGAGTTTTGTCATTTTATAGCTGCTAGTAATATTTCTTGCGCACGCTCATAATCAGGTGCGATCTCAAGTGATGCCAAAGCCGACTTTTTTGCTTCCGTCTTATTCCCGGATTTGAGCAAAACATCTGCTAAATCGCAATGCGCACCTGCCAAATCCTGGGGCTGAGTGTGCAGGTTAATTTTCAGCTCATTTACAGCTAAATCGTATTGTTTGATGGCAGTGTAAGCCTGTGCGAGTTTCATGTGCGTGTCCGACTCAAACGGAGCGATGAAAATCATCTTTTCCAAAGCTGTAATCGCAGCCTCATAGTTTTTTGCATCAAGGCATAAATCAGCTAATTTTTTCAGAGGTGCGAGTCTTTTTCCATTGAGAGAAGTGAGTATTTCTAACTCACGAATCGCCTCTGCCAAATTGCCAGTTTCAAGATATATTTCAGCAAGTTGTGAATAGGGGTTTTCATGTTCGACAAATCCCGGAAAAAGTAACTTTGCTTGTTTAAAATAATGAATTGCATTGTCAAAATCATTTTCACTTTTAAACTTTAAACCCAGTCTGAAATTTTGAAATGGGTTGTTTGAATTGACAACCTCCTCTTCATCGAGCTCATCCATCTGGTCGGCACTATTCTGAGACTTCACCGTATAATCAACCGAATCAAACCGGTACTTTTTTTTGACATGATCTTGAAATTCATTATCAAAAACTTCAATATCTTTATTAAAAACGCTTTCAATGGCGTCGGTAGTGGTCAGTCCTTTTTTGAAAAACGGGAACATTGCAGCCAGCTTATTATGGCCATACTTTTCTACAATAAACTCAACTATTAAAGATGCTTGAAAATATGAGAGCGAAACCTGGCCGGGATTGGTTGGCCGACTGAAACCGGAATCGAGATCTTTTAATGGCAAAGTTTTATCTGCATTGAAAGCCATAATAAACGGCAGTTCCAGGTTCATGCTCCAGTGTGGATTTGCCGCTGTTGCCTCATATACAGCGATACCTTCAGCCAGCCAGCGCGGAATCCGGTTGGCGGTGAGGCGTAAATGGGTAACATGAACCAACTCGTGCCAGAGAGTTTCGCCCCAGACAAAATCACCTGCGGAACGCGCCCGAGGAGAATCCATGGCCACGAGGTTGCCGAAACAAATTCCCAGAAAAGCCTGCGCTCCGGGCAATCCAAAACAACGCACTGCAAAATCGTCGTGCGATGGGAAAATTTCCAAAATGATTTCTTCGCTGGTGTCGATTGGGTACTTTTCCAAAAGCGAGTCAAAACTATCGTCAGCCAACTTTTTGGCGTAGTGCGATAAAACCGCATCATCATCGGGGTGAATGCGCAGAGTGAGGTGTTTTGTTTTGTAGGTTTTGTACTCGGGCAGCTCATCGAAAAGTGTCAGGAGATTGCCAACCTGTTTGTTGTAAGGATCTTTAGCGAACGCAATTTCCAGCGTTTTTTTAGCTGCACTCTCTTTGCCAATGCGGCTCAAACTGGTGCCCATACCCGCATAAGCCGGCCAGTTTTCAATATCCAGAGCGATTGCTTTTTGATAAAAATCGATGGACTCAGTAAACAAATACCGTTTCGAGAGAACCTCCGCAATCTGATAATACAATTCACTATATTTCGGATTGATGGCAAGAATCTTCTGCTCTTCTTTTTTAAAATCGTCTTCTTTCTTCAAAAAATAGAAACAAAGCGCACGCAAGGTTCTGGTTGTGAGAGAATTCGGATTGACTTCCAGTGGTGCATCGAGTTCTTCCAAGGCATCTTCAAAGTTACCCGCCATAATATGCAACTCGGCCAGATAATCCAAAGCAGGCACCATTTTGGGATTAATTCCAAGAGCGGTTTTTACAGTCTCTTTCGCCGCATCAAAACTGGAATGCAGGAATATTTTGGCCATGCCGAGATGTGCCGTGGCCGACTTTGGATTTATTTCGAGAGCATCACCAAAAATAGCCTGCGCATCCGGAACATTGTACTTGGACAGCATCAGATTGCCCCAGGCAATATAGGGCTGCCAAAGGCTTGCATCTGTTTTAGTTGCATCATTAAAAAGACTGTTTGCATCGCGGAATCTATCCAGGTAGATACATGCTCCAGCAACAGCAGCTAACTCCTCGCCACTCAAATTACGGTTATTGCGATAGTAGGAGATGAAAAAATTGAGAGTCTCTCGCGCTGCTTTTTTTTCACCCCATTCCCATTGCATTTTACCGTAATTCAAACGTGACAGCAAATGGTTCGGGTTTTTCTCAAATGCCTCAAGATAGGATGCTTTGGCCAAATCATACCGGCCAGTGTCTTTGTAAATATGCCCCAGTAAAGTCAGAAAATCAGGATCATCCGAGTTTTTTTCAAGAATGCTTTTGCATACTTTTTCAACATTAGCGTATTCACCGGAACGGTAACTAATCTGCGCTTCATGCAGCTTTTCATTGGCAGGTTGAGAGTAAGCAAGATTATAGA
Source organism: Candidatus Zhuqueibacterota bacterium (assembly GCA_029262035.1). Classification (GTDB taxonomy): domain Bacteria; phylum Zhuqueibacterota; class Zhuqueibacteria; order Oceanimicrobiales; family Oceanimicrobiaceae; genus JAJDAE01. The sequence goes on along the minus strand of JAJDAE010000040.1, from coordinate 1,148 downwards.
AAAAGAGAAAACAAACTAAACACAAAAACTTCGGCAAAATATTCTCTCCATTGAATTTATAAAAACAACACATCCCTGTTTATAAAAATTCCGTATAAAATTTTGGTATGTTAGTTCAAATAAAAGTACTTTTTTTGAACGCCTTTTGAGGAAAAATCAGTAAATTTAGTATTGATACGAGAAGTGTCAAAAAGTAGTTCCTGATTATGCATTAAAAACACAGTGTGAAATTTAAAAGGTTTAATATCGTGGATGAACAGTTTGTATCGCCTGATTAAAAGAAGGCATCACACCTTTTTAAACCAATCGATGCAACTATTTTAAAATCTTCATCGTCCAATAAATACCTACAAATATAGAACTTTCTTTATCTTCATACAAATTTTAAAATGGAGTTTACCATGAAAATGTTGCAACAAATCTTCACGTTATCATTTATTTTTATTCTTTTTTCAGGGTGTGGAAATGATGCCCCCCATGCTGCGCAAAACGATGGTTCTCCCTGGATTGGGCTATACGTGCAGGACATCGACGACGAAATGCGTGATTATATGAGTATCAAAGAAGGCTATGGGATTCTGGTTAATGATGTAATCGATGGCAGTCCCGCAGACGAAGCGGGGGTACGCGAAACCGATGTTATCCTAAAGTTTGCCGGAGAAAAAATTCGAAGCACCAAGCAGCTTACCCGTATAGTCGAGGACAGTCGAATTGGTAAAAAAGTTGATCTGCAAATTGTTCGCAATAAGAAAAAGAAAAAATTAAAACTTCGTGTTGAAGAAAAACCTGAAAGATATTATTCTAACCGGAATCATTTGGAGCATGGGATTCCGGACGTGTCGGCACACCGCAAAATATATAATTTTGGTTGGGGACGTCCAAAGCTCGGCATAAGAATGTCAAATCTGAATGATGAATTGGCGGAATACTTTGAGGTTGATGCGGACGAAGGTGTGCTGGTTCTATCGGTTAAGAAAGGCGGCCCGGCAGACAAAGGGGGACTGAAGGCCGGCGATATCATTCACCGTTTCGATGGCAAAAGAATCCATAACGAGGAAGATTTGCTGGATAAATTATCAAAAGCTGATGACAATGAAAATATCGAAATCAGAATTAAACGCAAAGGCCGCAATAAGAAAATTGAAGTC
>JAJDAE010000039.1 GCA_029262035.1 Candidatus Zhuqueibacterota bacterium | reverse complement strand
TTGGCGCTAACCATCGAGGAAATTGCAAAAGCCTGTGCCTCAACCTGTCTTTCTTTGGCGGCGCATATTTCACTTTGCGCTACTCCAATCTATCTTTTCGGAACTGAAGAGCAGAAGCAAAAATACCTGGTACCATTGGCTACCGGTAAATCCCTTGGCAGTTTTTGTCTATCCGAGCCGGGCTCCGGGTCCGATGCCGGCGCGATGACAACAGTCGCGAAGCTGGAGGGCGATCACTATGTTCTGAACGGCAGTAAACTTTGGGTCACTAATGCCGGCGTGGCAGACACCTTTGTCGTCTTCGCTAAAACCGAACCGGAAATGGGCGTGAAAGGCGTTTCTGCGTTTATTGTAGAAAAAGGCTTTGAAGGCTTCACCCCGGGACAAAAGGAAAATAAACTTGGCGTGCGGGCTTCGGATACCAGACCGGTTTCTATTGAAAATTGCCGCGTGCCTAAAGAAAATCTTCTTGGCGAATTGAATAAAGGATTTCAGCAGGCATTAATTACGCTGGATGGCGGACGTGTGGGCATCGGCTCAATGTCAGTTGGTATCGCTCAGGCTGCTTTGGAAAAAGCTACTGCTTATGCTAAAGAACGTGAAGCTTTTGGCAAGGCCATCGGTGATTTTCAGGCCATCAAATGGATGCTGGCAGATATGGCTACCGAAATTTATGGTGCGCGCCTGATGGTACAACACGCCGCCTATTTGCGTGATGAAGGCAAGCTGTACACCAAGGAGGTAGCAATGGCTAAATTGTTTGCGTCAGAAACGGCGATGAGGGCGACTAAAAACGCCATTCAGGTTTTTGGCGGCTACGGCTACACGCGCGATTATCCCGTTGAGCGCTACTGGCGGGATGCCAAACTCACGGTTATTGGCGAAGGTACCTCCGAGGTGTTGCGCCTGGTTATCTCCCGTGAAGTTTTAAAGGAAACGAGATAAAATGCAGTTTGGGGAATTTGAAGTTTATTCGATTTCTGACGGCTTGTTCAGGCTCGATGGTGGTGCAATGTTTGGCGTGGTGCCGAAAGTTTTGTGGCAGAGTACCAACGAACCGGATACAAACAACCGCATTTTGCTGGGTCTGAATTGTCTTCTGATCAAAACAAAAAATGAAAACATTTTGGTAGATACAGGAGTCGGCCAGAATTTTGATGAAAAGTTTGCAGGTATGTTCAGCATAGATCATGATAAGGGCGAGTTAATTCGCGGCCTGTCAAAACATGATTTGTCGCCGGAAGATATCACCAAGGTCGTGATGACACACCTGCATTTCGACCATAGCGGCGGCAATTGCAAGTTGGATGAAAGTGGGAGGGAGGTTTCGGTTTTCCCAAACGCAGTTTATCACATGCGCCAGGGTGAATTTGAATATGCCAACAATCCGGATCCGCGCAGCAAAGGCAGCTACTTGAAAAAGAACTGGCAGGCACTGGAAAAGTCCGGTCAGATTGAACTGAACAAAGATGACGCTGAAATTATCCCCGGCGTTTCTGTTGAACTGGCCGCCGGTCATACCCGAGATCATCAGGTTGTAAAAGTTCGATCTGAAAATAAAACCGCTTGTTTCCTTGGCGACCTTGTGCCCACGCAGTCGCATCTAAAAACGCCTTACGTCATGGGCTATGATCTGTATCCGAACACGACTATGGAAGTAAAAGCGCGGGTTTTGCAGCAAGCATTCAAGGAAAACTGGCTGCTTCTATTCGAACATTCACCGAACCTTAAAGCGGGTTATTTGGTGGAGAAAGAAGGCCGCTTTCAAATTGATAAAGTTGAGATGTAATAAATCTTTCTTTGAAGGGAGGAAGTTTTGCGCTCGTTCAGAGCGAAAAACAGAGGGATGTAACACAGTTATTTATTAGAGCGAAAATTTGTGAGGAGCTAAAATGGCAAATTTAAAAGAAGTAGTAATTGCAAGCGCATGCCGCACGCCGATTGGAGCATTTCAGGGTACGCTGAGTTCAATAGCCGCGCCGAAATTAGGCAGTCTCGTCATAAAAGAGGCTATCAAACGAGCCGGGATTAAACCGGATCAAGTGAGTGAAGTAATCATGGGCGAAGTTTTACCGGCAGGCGTTGGACAGGCTCCTGCGCGTCAGGCTGCTTTGGGCGCAGGTCTGCCAAACAGTACACCTTGTATGACCATCAACAAAGTGTGTGGCTCGGGTTTGAAGTCTGTGATGCTCGCGGCTCAAGCCATTCAAACTGGCGATGCTGAGGTTGTGGTTGCGGGCGGTATGGAAAGCATGAGTAACGCGCCGTACCTGTTGCCGAAAGCTCGTGCAGGTTACCGGCTTGGCCATGGCGAAGTAGTGGACAGTATGATCAAGGACGGCTTGTGGGATGTTTCTAACGACTACCACATGGGCAATGCTGCGGAGTTATGTGCCGCTGAATGTCATGTTTCCCGCGAAGCACAGGATGAATTTTCCATCGCCTCATACAAAAAAGCTCTGGATGCACAAAAGAACGGCTATTTTAAGGATGAAATTGTACCGGTTGAAATTCCTCAGCGTAAAGGCGATCCTCTAATTTTTGCAGAAGATGAAGAACCGCCTAAAGCTAATTTTGAGAAAATGCCGACCTTAAGACCGGTGTTTAAAAAAGACGGTTCAGTTACTGCCGCAAATGCATCTTCCATCAATGATGGCGCTGCAGCCTGCGTAGTGATGTCGCGGGAATACGCGGACAAGCTTGGCATTACACCTTTGGCTGTGATTACAGCTCAGGCCTCTGCTGCCCTTGCGCCGGAATGGTTCACCATGGCGCCCGCAGATGCCATTCAAAAAGTTCTGGATAAGTCCGGACTGGGGCTGGATGACATCAATTTATTTGAAATCAACGAGGCGTTTGCGGTGGTTAACCTGGCGGTTGGTGACAAACTCGGCCTTGATTTAGGCAAAGTAAACGTGCATGGCGGTGCAGTTGCACTCGGACATCCCATCGGTGCTAGTGGTGCGAGAATTCTGACGACGCTGTTGTACGCCATGAAGCGACATGATAAAAAACGTGGTCTGGCTACGCTCTGCATCGGCGGCGGCGAAGCCTCTGCAATAATTGTAGAACGTTAAATAAAATCTCCTCCTTGGAGGGGTGGCCGAAGGCCGGGATGGGTTTAATCAACCGCAGGGTAAAAGTAGAACCTAAAATTGGATAACAAAAATGGACATTAAAAATGTTTCTGTAATTGGCGCCGGTACCATGGGTAATGGCATTGCCCATGTTTTTGCCATGGCCGGCCATAAAGTGAACTTGATCGATATTAAGCAAGAGTTCCTTGACCGTGGAATGGCGACCATATCAAAAAATTTAAAGCGGCAGGTAGAAAAAAACAAGCTTACCCAAGATGCTGCAGACTCGGCCTTGGCAAACATCAGTACTTCAGTTGAGATGAATGCCGTTAAAGACTCCGGTCTTGTGGTGGAAGCTGCAACTGAAAATGCTCGTTTGAAAAAAGAAATCTTCGCCAAGTTGGATGACCTCTGTCCGGCAGAAACGATTCTGGCGAGCAACACTTCTTCTATCTCAATTACTGAGATTGCTGCCGCAACCAAACGCCCGGACAAAGTTGTGGGCATGCATTTTTTCAATCCGGTGCCGGTGATGGCGTTGATTGAAGTGATTCGCGGCTTGGCTACCGCCGATGCGGTTTTCGAACAAATTATGCAGCTCAGTGAGAAGCTCGGCAAAACGCCGGTAGCTGTGAATGATTACCCTGGCTTTGTCTCAAACCGGGTGCTGATGCCGATGATTAACGAAGCCATTTTTTGTCTGATGGAAGGTGTAGCGGAAAAAGAGGCCATCGATAATGTGATGAAGCTCGGTATGGCACACCCCATGGGGCCGCTCGCCCTGGCGGATTTCATCGGTCTGGATGTTTGCCTGCACATCATGAATGTGCTGCACACCAACCTCGGTGATGACAAATATCGGACATGTCCGTTGTTGAAAAAGATGGTGGCCGCTGGTTTTTTGGGTAGGAAGACTGGGAAAGGGTTTTATGAATATTAAACCCAAGGTAGAAGTGGACTTAAAAATTTATAATCGAATTAGAAAAGAAAGTTTGCAGTTATGACTGATTTTTCTGACGAATTAATTCAAATTTTTAAGGAATTAAATGAGCTTCCTAAAAAGTTCAACAAACCTGAAATACAGAGTCCTGTTGATAAGCTGGAAGATGCTTCTGTTTTGATCGGAAAGGCTTGGTCTGGTTCTTGGTTGGGTTATCATTCATGTATTTATTACAAAGACTTTACTACTCCGCCTCCTGGTGCACACTTCAGCTTGGAATGGGGAATGATGGATTCCTCTTTTGTTCGAGGGACAGTTGGAGCTTGGATAGAATGCGATTATGAACATGTTCAAAACGTAATTTCTAAGGCCGCTGGAAATCCAAATGTCAATTCAGCAAAAGAAATCTCTAAGTCCGTTAGATCTGTTTTTGAAGACAAAAAAGAGGAAGTACTTTCAATACTCACTACTAGCAGTGGAAAGGACGAAGACCCGTTTCTTCAAAAATTACAGGGAGAAATAGATAAAATTAAGCTTCTTAATTATAATAATTTTATTCTTTATTTTCGTCCTTCTGGTCAATTTATGTCTCGTGATCAAATTGCTGTTGGACAAGGGTTAAGAACGCCTCCGCACTATCACACTTTGTGCGAAGTAATGGAGATACGTCAACCGATTCAGGCATGTGAAACTTTAAGTAAATTAATTAAAAGAGCCAATGCGCATATTTCTAAAACAGAAAAGTACTCACAGAAGATGGATAAAATTGGAACAAATATCTTTATTGGTCACGGTCGCTCGAACATATGGAAAGATCTTAAGGATTTCATCCAAGATAGGATTGGTTTGCAGTGGGATGAATTTAATAGGATTCCAGTCGCCGGCATTACAAATATAGCACGTCTTTCAGATATGCTGGATAATGCGGCATTAGCTTTCTTGGTAATGACTGGTGAAGATGAACAAGTTGACGGAAAAATGCAAGCGCGTATGAATGTCGTTCATGAAGCCGGACTTTTTCAAGGCAGGCTCGGATTCACCAAATCAATTTTATTGGTAGAGGAAGGCTGTGAAGAATTTTCCAATATCCAAGGGTTAGGGCAAATTAGATTTCCGATAGGAAATATTAGGGCTGTTTTTGAAGACATCCGAGGAGTTTTGGAACGTGAAGGGCTGATTGAAAACTAATAGTTAAGAGGCAGTTGAGTGCCACGTTTTAATTTAACGAAATAACGATCCCCAAAATTGAGTGTTTAAAAGAGAGGCTGTAAATGGATTTTCAATTAAATGAAGAACAAAAATTAATACAACAAACCGTGCGTGGGTTCGCCCAAAATGAAGTCGCGAAAGATGCGGCGGAGCGTGATCAGACCGAGACTTTCCCGGCGGCGCATGTTAAGCAAATGGGAGAGCTGGGGTTTATGGGCATGATGGTCAGTCCAGTGTATGAGGGCGGCGGCCTGGACACGGTGAGTTATGTCATCGTGGTAGAGGAACTGTCAAAAGTGGATGCTTCAGTGGGCGTGATCTGCTCTGTAAACAATTCATTGGTTTGCTATGGCCTTGAAACTTATGGCACCGAAGCAACAAAACAAAAATATCTGGTGCCCCTGGCCAAAGGTGAAAAACTTGGCGCGTTCTGTCTTTCCGAGCCAGGTTCCGGTTCAGACGCATCCAGAATGAAAACT
>JAJDAE010000372.1 GCA_029262035.1 Candidatus Zhuqueibacterota bacterium | reverse complement strand
AACACAGTAAACGCAGTTATGGAAGCAGCAGTCGCGGTGAATGCCCCGGTCATCATTCAATTTTCAAGTGGTGGCGCTGTATTTTTTGCGGGAAAGGGACTCAGCAATGAGGGTCAAAAAGCTGCTATTGTAGGCGGTATTTCAGGTGCTCATCACGTACATCAATTGGCTGAACTCTATGGGGCGAGAGTCATTTTGCATACGGATCATGCTGCCAGAAAACTACTACCCTGGATTGATGGTCTGTTGAATGCCGGCGAAGCTTTTTATAAAGTTTATGGTAAGCCACTCTATAGTTCGCACATGATCGATTTATCTGAAGAGCCGATTAAAGAAAATGTAGAAACTTGTAAAATGTATCTTGAACGCATGAGCAAACTGGACATGACGCTTGAAATTGAGCTGGGCGTAACTGGCGGTGAAGAAGATGGCGTAGATAATACAGGAATTGATAGTACTAAATTATACACCCAGCCGGAAGAAGTTGCTTATGCCTATGAAGAGCTAAAAAAAGTTAGCGACCGGTTTACCATCGCCGCCGCTTTTGGTAATGTTCACGGCGTTTACAAGCCAGGAAACGTCAAGCTTACTCCGAAGATTTTACTGAACTCACAAAAGTATATTCAGGAAAAATATGGCACCGGCAACCAACCGATAGATTTTGTATTCCACGGCGGCTCTGGCTCAAGTCAGGAAGAAATTCGTGAAGCAATTTCGTATGGTGCAATAAAAATGAATATCGATACGGATTTGCAATGGGCTTACTGGGATGGCGTTCACGACTATTACAAAGAAAACAAAGGCTATTTGCAGAGCCAAATCGGTAATCCGGACGGCGATGACAAACCAAACAAAAAACAGTATGATCCTCGTGTTTGGTTGCGCAAGGGCGAACAGGCTGTCGTAGCACGGTTAAAGCAAGCTTTTGAAGATTTGAATAACGTCAACACGCTTGCTTAAGTACAAAAATTAATATAACTAAACTCCGAGAATTGTTGTTCTACAAAACAACGTTTTCGGAGTTTGCGTTTAAAATGCTATTGAATAACAATTTGTAGGTTGCAGGTACTTGTCCCCGAAATTGCGGCCGAACAGACATCAAAATAATTCTCCCTTCTCCCATTGGAATATTGAGTACCACCGGCAAATTCTTTTTCAAATAAAAATTTGGATGGCCATTTGAAGCCTTTATCGAGTTGGTAAAATATGCTGCAACTTCAGTTCTGCGTTGCCAGGGTATGGGCTGAAGGCAAAAGCCATCAGTAATAACAGCCTTGGTATTGTCTTGCATGCCGAAAGCAATTGGGTTTTTGGTATTTGTCCTGATAGATATTATTTTATCTGATTGAATATTTTGGGTTTCTAAATTTATAGAAAGAATTTTGACCGGAAGTTGTAGTTCCTTACTGGCAAAACGACAAGTCTGGCCAAGTGCAATTAAAGTTCCGCCTTCCATTACATATTTTTTCAAGTTTTCTACGCCCAGGGGTGTAATCCCGTCAAGATAAGGGCGCGGCATAGAAGGGGTAAAATCATTTTCAGCTTGATTCCCCCAACCGGATATAAGAGTGTTGGACTCCATATCAGGCAATATAATTACATCGTATGAGGATAGGTTGCCGGAGCTAATTTTAGATCCGAACAGTGTTTGGTATGAAAAGCCAAATTTATCTAAAACAAGTCGCGTCCAGCCTTCATCCGGATTTGTTTTCCACGGTTGATAAATACCAATTTGGGGTCGTTGCAAATAGAACGCTTTTTGTGATCTGAAATCAAAATCGATTTTTCGAACGTCAACAATCAAATCTTCAATAGCTGATTTAAATTCATCGGTTTTAATTTCATTTTTGGGGATATAGAATGTGCCAGGTAAAAAGACATTTCCCCCAACTTTCATTTGTTCCCTGAATTGATAAACTCGTTTTTCTCTATTAAGAAAACGGTTAACCGCAGAGTAAGCATCATTGCTTTTTGCAGAAATAAGATAATTACCCTTTTGAGAAATATCAGTGATTGTCTTTTCTTTTCTGATAAATTTTACTTCTAACAGATCTCCAACAATTTTGCCTTTTAACGGAGTAACCTTAACTCCATATCGTGCGGGTAGGTCAGGACTTTTGCCTGATTTTTTAAACATAAGGTCAATAAATTCACGAGCAGATTGTGCCCGTGGAATAATATAATCCGATGACATAACAATATGATTCCTAACCCGGATTTGTTTTTTCGGATGATAAACTTTGACACCGTTTTGTTTTAAAGAAATTAGCATGGAGTTAAGGGTTGATAGGTCGTATTGTTTTGACGAAATAAAATAGGCAGAAATGTCATCTACTATATTTTTAGTAAATTCAATATTCTTGATGCAAAAATTTTCTATGATTTTTCCTTTATTTGAAGCTGCCCAATTCAATACTGAAAGGATAGCAGAAATTTCGGAGTCGATTATATGCCTCATGCCCCACCAGCCCCCTGACCAGGCTCGCCCTGGAAGGGAGGGAAGGGTTTGTGTAGCGTCACTGCCAACCGGGAAAAATAAAGGTGTACCGTATAGTGTTTTTGCAGCTGAAATTTTGAAATAAATCTGATTGTGAAGATTGGCTGTTTGAAAAAATACCGGCAGGGTTCTTTTTTCATTGGCAGAATTTAAAACGAGTCCGTGTAATTCCGAAAGGGAATTTTCAAAACTTTTATCATAATCCGGTGTACCTGCCTCAATTAGAATTCTGGGGAGTTGTTGTGTCTCATTAATTGAGATTACAACTTCAGGGAACCATTTCTCATGGATTTGTCTTGCCACCATTTGTGTTTCAATCAGATTTAAACTAAGCCAATCTTCCAAGATTTCATCACCGGCATATTCATGAGTAAGGCCGGGAAGCAGGCTCCCTTCATGTGGTGTGTCGAGATAATTATTGTACCATTCTACAATTTTTTGCATACCATCGGGATTCAAATCCGGCACCAATAAAAGAATGATGTTATCCAAAATATTTTGTACCGAACGACTTTGGCTTGTTGCGAGGCGGTGCACAAACTCCGGCACTCCTTGCACTGATGCGATGCCGTGATTGTTGCTATTGTAAACTATCATCACCACCGCTTTTTTTTCACGCGTCAATAAGGCAACATCTTGTTTGGTGAGGTTGCGGGGGTTGACCACCTGTTTTTGTAAATTTCTGTATTTTACGATGTTTTTTAAATTTATAGGTGATGAGATGTTAAGTATTACAAATGGTTTGCCAAGCGTGGACTGACCTATTTCTTCTAATATGACTCGTTCGGATTTTTTATGTAGAACTTTTAGATAATCATAAATTATTTGCCAGCTTAAGAGTTTTTTATCAGCCCCAATTTTGTGACCAACAAACTTGTGGGGTTTCGGGATATCAGAAGTTTGGGAGAAAACTACCGTAAGCCGACAAAAGATGACAAATACTATGAAAAAATATCTGAACATTATTTGGTTTATTTTTTGCTAATTACATCTGCTATGCTTTGTTCCCGAATCTTCTTAAATTGTTCGCCGTCGTTCCAGGTTGGCATTTCATTCGAATTCGCTAAATACAGACCCGTTTTAAATGCAAATTGAGCAATTTGAACAGTTCCTTCTAAAGACCAATTGGGGTCGTATTCATCCTTAACTTGATGGTATCGATTCGCCACATAATCCTTCACCATATTGGGCCCCCAGTTTTCGGGCTTGCCAATAAATTTTAAACCACCCTTAATATTAACTGCGGGCACTCCCTTTTTTACAAAGCTGAATTGGTCGGAACGAAAAAACAGGCCTTGCTCCGGTCGGGAATCAGGGGATAATTCAACGCTCATTTCTTTGGCAACTTCTTTTACAATTTGTTGAATAGAAGAGCGCTCGGCACCCAAAGTAACAATGTTTTTTGTTTTGCCCCAGACATTTATAGCGTCGGTATTTATATTTGCTACAGTTTTTGAAAGTGGAAAAATTGGGTTTTGCGCTAAATATTCAGAGCCAAGTAATCCGGACTCCTCAGCTGTTACAGCCGCAAACAAAATTGTCCGTTTAGGATTTAAATTTGTCTTTGCAAATGCGGCAGCTATTTCTATTAACGCGGCTGTGCCGGAGGCATTATCAAAAGCACCATTATAAATTCCATCTTCATCCCCGGCTTGCTTGTTACCCAGATGATCATAGTGCGCTGTATAAATAATGCATTCATCCCTGAGTTCGGGATCGCTGCCCTCCAGTTTGGCGATAACATTCTCTGTTTCAATAGTTCTAAGCTGCGTCCGAATTGTAGTAGAAACTTTGAGGCTTAATTCGATGGGTTGAAAAGAAGAGGAGTTTGCTTTCTGAATAAGGTCGTCAAGTTCATACCCGCCTGCAGTCAAAATTTCACGAGCTTTTTCTTCATTAATCCAGGCACGCAATGACAGCAACTTTTCATCTTCTTTTGGGCTAATTTGAAAAGATTCTCTTCCCACAGAGTTAGAAATAACGTTCCAACCATAACCAGCCAGGGGTGTGGTATGAATAAGGATAACGCCGTCGGCTCCTTTGCGGGCTGCTTCTTCATACTTATAGGTCCAGCGCCCATAATAAGTCAACGTATCCGCATCAAAAAAGGAGGCGCTACTGGATGAGGGCTCATTTACAAACATCAATAAAACTTTACCGGCTACATCTACATCTTCGTAATCGTTCCAGTTAAATTCCGGTGCGTCAATACCATAGCCCATAAAAACCACATTTTTATTACGCAAGGAGAGATATGGATTTTCAATTTTAGTTTTAGCGGTAAAATGTTCGCCGGGTTTCAAGCTCCAATAACGTCCAAACCCTCGTAAAATTAAATTGGTAGTAGACCGCATTGCTGTAAGGCCTACTTTTTGAAAGTAGCTGGAATCACCAACAGCAGGTTGCAAACCACTTCCCTGAAACTGTGTAGCGATATACTTGGCAGCTAACTCTATTCCGCGGCTCCCGGGTCCACGACCTTCGGTAATATCATCGGATAAAAATTGTATATGCGATCTTATTTTTTCGGAATGAATAGCGCCGTCAATTCGGCCTTGTCTTTCGGGAGACTGACAAGCATAGCCCAATAAAAATGGAAAAACTATAGCAAAAAGATTTATGCGATGCACCGATAACATGATTTCTCCTTAAAAGTATTCGCTAATTATCTTGACTTAAACAAATTATTCAGGGAATGACCGAGATATAATAACTATCAAAATATACCGATGAGATGTCTCAATATCTATTGTTTTGAATATAGCTCGAGTAGAGCAGTTAAAAAAACAAATGCTTGCAAAAATCAAAGTTTCTACAAGCATTTATCTTTTAGTATCTATAATTTTAAACCAATTGGCTTAATTTGGGGTTTGGAATCCGGTAATTAGTTTGTATGAGCTGGTTGAGACCTCGACGAATTCTCTCCGGGCTGACTGAGATGACCTCGCAGCATTTCTCAAATGAGAAGATGTATTCGGCGTTTCTCTCTTCATAAATCCAAAACCTTGCACTTCTGGAATTCTTTTGTAATTGGCTTAACTCATGGTCCTGACCATGTTCTCTCAGTCTGCCAATCTTTTGGGGATTGTTACCATCAATGTAATCCTTTACCGCCCGCAAAATTACTGAAACAATTAACTTCCGTTCTTTAATGTGACTCCCTTTTTGCTCCATAGTGTCCTCATATTTTGAACAGTTATCGAATATATGTAGTCCTTCCGCGCTTTTCATCCTTAGCACATCCTAACTTCAATGACACTACAATGGTGTCGTTTCGACGATGTTAAATATAACTAAAAATAGTGGTTAACGCAAGTTAAACTTTTCAATGAACCGAAGCGTATTTTGTTGATTTCTTTACATTTGGGCACTCTGAAACTCTCTTTTACAAAACAAGTTTTCTTATAATTACTACTTAAAGACCCTAAATAAATTCTTCGTTTCTATAATAAATAATCACAATTTGGGAGACGTTGCATCATGTGATAGCTGTGATGATTATAATCTCGGTATACCAAACTCTTTAAAATATGTCCGATATAGGATAAATATATTTAGCGTTATAAGTCTGGAATAAATACTAATAATTTTGCAACAAGATGTAGAAGAAACGAAAAGAATCCGCTATATTGGAATATAATAAATAGCTCGTTGTATTTTATAATTAATACTCATCTAAATTTAACCATATTCCTCCTGTATTTTATATGATTGCGTTCAACTATGATCACGCCTTCCTCCCAAATATTTATCGTATATCTTTCGTTCTATTACTTTTACAATTCTTAATTGAAACCTCTATTGGCATTGCTTCACCTCTTAACGGAAATAAGGGGAACGACCCCGCTCAAAAGGAGTCATTCAATTGGTTGCAATGGCGTGGCCCCGGGAGAAATGGAATTTCGCTTGAAAAAGGATTAATAGAGTCCTTTCCAAAAGATGGGCCTGAAAGAGTATGGCGCAGGGAAATCGGGACAAGTGGATATTCGGGAATTGTGGTTAAGGATGAATATCTCTACACAATGTACTCTGAAGGCGACTACGAGTATGTTATTTGCCTTGATGCCTTAACCGGTGCACAGGTTTGGGTGTTTGTAAATGACAATATATTTTTAAACCAACATGGTCGGGGTCCCCGCTCGACTCCCATATTCGATGATGACAAGCTGTTTTTTCTTGGAGCAAAAGGCAATTTTTACGCTTTAAATGCGTACGAAAAGAAAGTACATTGGCATGTCAATTTACAGGACTATTTTCGAGGAAATATTCCAAGATGGGGATACACTGCCTCACCGATTATCGTCGATGATTTACTCCTGGTTGAAGCCCAAACACTGAGCGGTAATTTAATCGCGGCTTTCAATAAGAATGACGGGGCATTAGAGTGGACAACAAAAACCGGCGCTTCTAACTATAGTAATGCTGATTTCGAACATATCAGGGACTATCCGGGTTACTCATCCCCCATTTTTGTCAATCTTCAAAAACAGGAGCAAATTGTTTTCTTTTCAGGAACCCGATTGCAAGCAGTTACGCCAAAAGGCAAGTTGCTTTGGTCCCACCTATGGCTCACAAGAAATAATGCCAATGTGGCGACGCCCATTTCACTCCCGGATAATAAAATATTTATCTCATCCGGTTATAACAAAGGTGCAGCGTTAATCGAAATACAAAAGTCAGACAATGAGTTTCAAGCTTCGGAAGCGTGGCGAAGCAACGCAATGGAATGCGCCTTTTCCTCCCCAATTTATATAGACAATTATATTTATGGTTTTGACACCGCTACCTTAAAATGCATTGACCCGGCGACCGGCGAGCAAATGTGGAAAAAATTTGGTCTCGGACAAGGCAGCCTAATTTATGCAGATGGCAAGCTTATCGTGTTGAGTGAATTTGGCGATTTGCTATTCATAAAACCTACACCTCAAAAATATCTTGAGATTTCCAAAGCAAAGTTGACCAGGCGCGGTAAATGCTGGACTCCTCCTGCGTTGGCCAACGGTAAGCTTTATTTGCGTAATCAATTTGAAATCCATTGCCTTGAGTTACGAAAAAACTCAACTTCTCAGCTTATTGGCCACAGTGACTGAAGAGCGCCCCAAAAAAAACTTGTGCTGTTAACACGCTCTTCTCTTTATTCTCTTCGTTCTTCCGGCTAACTTTCTCACCTGTCAAACCGTCAGAACACGTCTTACATATTTTCACACTGCCTTACAAACTGACAAATCTCCTGCCATAACGACGACTCCCATTTTGCAAATGTGAAAAATTGTCACAGTTTTTTTAGTGGCATACCCTTTGCTTAAAAGCGAGTGAAGTTTGAATTTGAGCATAACGTTTAACCAATAATTTGGAGGTATATTATGTTAGTAAAATGGAGTCCTTTTGGTTCAGTTGTAAATGATGATTCTGTTTTTAGTGATTTTTTCAATGAATCTTTTCCAGTTGCAAAACGTGGTTTCGAGCCTAAGGTTGACGTCAGGGAAAATGATAAAAATTTTATCATTGTTGCTGAGTTACCCGGCCTCGCTAAAGATGATTTTAAAATCACGGTTGAAAACAACACGCTTGTTTTGGAAGGTGAAAAGAAGATTACAAACGAAGATAAGGATGAAAACACTTATCGTTCCGAACGCAGCCACGGCAAGTTCCATCGCGCTTTTCGTTTAACCGAAAGTGTTGACAGCGGCAAGATAAAAGCGGATTATAAGAATGGAATCCTGGAAATTGAGATTCCCAAAACCGAAAAGGCTAAGCCGAAGCAAATTGAAGTAAAAGTAAATTAAGTCATAGTTCTCCCATATGTGAAGTGACAAAAAGGCTGCCTGA
>JAJDAE010000371.1 GCA_029262035.1 Candidatus Zhuqueibacterota bacterium | reverse complement strand
TCCCTTTGATGAATGTCAAGCGAACGGCTTTGACCTTGAAATCATTCGAATATCGGCCAATTCGCTTTGACGTCTTGGGTCTGGCCATTTCTACCTCCTTTGGGTTAGAAATCTTTGTCCACTTTCTTAGGGGAGGTTCTGCGTCGGCTGCACCGAAAAGTTAGAAAAAAGCAAGCACCCAAAACCACCCTGCGAGCGCCGAACAAGAACGGTTGACCACACCCACAAAAGCCAAACGCTGACTGACCTCCGAACGCCGGACCTTTCACCGTTTTGTAATATTTATTTTTAGAGTAATTTATTTTATTACATTTAGAAATGCAAAAATATTTAGACCACCAAATACTATTTCGAAAATTAATCCTTGTATAATTTGTTTATTTGGTTTTCCATCAAGCAATGCACTAAAGATTCTACCAATAGCAAATCCGATAAAAATTAATATGGCTACTACTAGTGAATATGCTCTTATTTGATTTATAAATATCCCTAATAAGATTACAATTCCAGAGCTTAACATTACTGCGCTAACACCCCGTATTTCATTTAACATATTTACATCATTTGGTATTGTAATTCCTGAATTATTTAAATATGTACTAATTGGTTTTGTCAGTCTAAATAGACCAACCATTGTTAATAATAGACCTGATAGACTTAATACAATTATTGTAAATATTTCCATTTTATCTCCTTTTTTATCATTTTAGTATAAGTATAGAGTGTCTAACTGCATATTCATTCCCGGTGGGATCAGTAAAATGAAACCTGCACCCCTCTGGGAAAGAAAATATTGGCTTTATAATTTTTCCACCTGCCTGTTCTATTTTTGACTGGGTTTCTTCTATCCCGCTACTAAAAAAACGATTAGAGCGCCACCGTTTTCACTGGAAGAATTTAAGTCTGATTTAAAGAAACCGCCATCTAAACCTGCATTTAAAAAAGACGTGTATTCAGGTCCAAAGTCAACGAATGACCAATCAAATACCGCAGTAAAAAATGCTTTGGTTGCCTCTAAATCCTTAGCGGGAAATTCAACATAGTTTATCTTCTCGTGCTTATTCACATTACCCCCTGTTGTTGATGTCTCTTGATTTTTTACACATCCGGTTGAATTTACGATTACCACTAAAACCACTATTTTGATTATAGTTTTCATAACCACTCCTTTTTTATATAGCAGACAACCTATTGTTGCCTCTTAAGAGTTTTATGCGCATGAACCCTTTTTGTTTGCTCACATAATTAGTTTGCAAAACGTCCGATACAAGGAGCAAAGTATTTTTTGTGATTTCGTTGGCTGGTTCCACGGGTATCCATTCGAAAACCGGGCTCGATGCAGTCATCTTTTCCTTCAAATGCAGAGTATGTAATTGGTTTAAGGTGAACATAATATGTGTACTTTTACAGGGTCTATTATTTTCACTCCCACCCAAAAGGCAGGAGTGAACTTAGTTCGCACTCGGCAGACTACATTTCGCCGTAAGGCATTAGCGGCGTTTTGTTCAGCAGTCGCGAGTAAACAGTGAGGGCACCGCGATGATGTGCCGTGTGCTCGGAAATTGCGCCGACAACAGCCAAACGGGGCGCTCCGCCCATGATAGTTTCTTTCGGGATGAGCTGAAGTAAATCTTCATCGGTTTTCCCGCTGATGGTATCTATGGCGTTTTCAATAGCTTTACCGAACCATTCTTTTGCAGTGGTTAAAGATTTACAATCCTGAGCTTTTTGTATGTGTACTTCAAAATTCATATCAAAACCCTTTGGGTCAAACATGCCTTCGATAAACCAGTCTATCGACAGTGCCACATGTGCAACGTTACTGGCAACCGTATACATACCTTCTTTTGGCGCAAAATCTGAGTTGCTTTCATCGAGACATGAAATACTTCTATCGAAAAATGCCTGAACTGTTTTTAATTCTGAGATAAGTCCTTCTTTAATCATTTTGTTAAACCTCTTTAAAAATTAGTAAATTTTGTTGTTGGGGTTAATATAATCCAGGTGACTGACAACTGTATGTCAGTAGGTTGAAAAGTTTTTTTAAGTTACTCTATTTTTTAGGTTATCGAACGAAAAAGGTGTATAGAAAAATTAGTGGAAAATGCCCGCAGATATTTTTCGGACTCAGACTTAGCTGATAATTCTTCCTGCCCATAAGTCGGTCAAAAAAATTCTCCAGGGAATGATTCGAATCCCTGAACTCAACCGCTCCACCTTTTCGTTGCAAACAACCAAAGCTTGCCGTGGCGAGTACTTTTCAATAAATGCCTTTAAAGGCCGCAGAGCGCGATTGTCCATTTTGAGGCACGGTTTTGTTAATTCCATTACGGGGTTTACTCCATAATAGTTGAACTAAAATGGAATAAAGTGCATAATAGTAATAAGTAACCCGCGTTTCACGTGGGCACGGCTAAAAGCCGCGTTACTGCCTCCCAATTAAGGGCTTATGCTTATGATCCTGTAACAATATTTATATGATTTTGAAGGTTAAAAACAACAAGCTCATTTTTTTTGATAATGCAAAACAAGCGCTTGTGCTTGCTGTAATAAATCCTTTTTCAGGGAAACCGGGGAGATGACTTCGACACGGGTGTCCAGAGATAAAAGCCAGCTGACCACCCATTTCAGATCGGGCACAACAAAAGTCATAATCACGCCATTTTTAACCGGCTCTTCGTCGATTAACCCGTACGCGTAGCGTTCACGAATGGTTTGTGCCAATTGCTGGTCGAATTTGACTTTTATTTCAAGGGAGCCCTGGGGTTTAAAATAGTTCTCTATATAGTCTTTTAGTACAAAATCTTTTCTGGGTGAAAAGGTTTCGTCCCTGCTTAAAATATGTTTCAAGCGATCGGTGCGGAAATCACGAAAATCCTGCCGCAGCCGGCAAAACGCAATTAAATGCCATTGATGCGAATAATGCAGCATGGCAAGTGGTTCGATATCGCGTTTGGTGCTATTTTTATGACGAGGCGAAAAGTATTCAATTTCAAGTACGTGGTTGTTGGCGATGGCATCCTGAATCGCGACAATCACATCATCGCGAAATCCTGCTTGCGGCTGCCTGTTCCTTAAAAATATTTCTGTGGAATCGTGTAGCTTTTCAAGGTAGTCCAGTGTAGTTTGCGGCAGCGCAGAACGAATTTTAGCCAGCGCAGATTGAGCGTTTTTTACCAGAGAGGCATCCGTCTGTTTCTCTACAAACTTGCTGCCTAAAAAAAGGGCGCTGGTTTCCTCGGCTGTAAACATGATAGGCGGTAAATGGTAACCATCCACCAGGCTGTAGCCTTCTCCGGCTTCGGCAGCCACCGGCACACCGGCTTCACAGAGCGCCTTGACATCGCGGTAAACAGTCCGCATACTAATTTCAAAATGTTCCGCCACATCTTTTGCCCGCACAAGCTTGCGACTCTGTAAAAATAATATAATTGCTACAAGACGATCGACTCGATTCATTGATTTTTTCAAATAAAAAAAGTATAGAGTATCGATTTCTATTTTAGCTTTTTTCCGGAAAAAAGCAAGTGCACTATTTTCGGAAGAGGGTTTAAGCTGAATAATTCGACGCCACCAAGGCATGCAGACAGTAAGAGACACAAAGATTTAAAAGATGAAAACGTTATAAAAAGTTTTGCTCTATAACTATGTAATTTTAACTTTCAAAACACCTTCTTCTTCAGCCTGTGAATCTTTGTGATTTTAAGCTTCGGTGCAAATATCATGAATAATACAGGTTGGATTAAAACTTTGTTTTTTGTATCGCCAAATTTTATTGACTAACTTAGTGTTTTGTTAAACGAGCGTATTTTTATATGATGAAAACTGTTACAGAGTTGCAGAAAAAATTAGATGCACTTCCGGAATCGAAACGTACCCAGCGCATAGAGTTGTTAGCTGAAATAGCTTGGGAAACCGGCTATGATGATTTAGAGGGAGCACAAAAAACAACCGACAAAGTACTTAAACTTGCTGCGGATTTGGGATATGAGTACGGTACGGCCCTTGGTCAACGTAATCTCGGGTTTTTATGTTACGCAAGTGCTGATTTTAAACAGGCATTAGTGCATTCTAAAAATGCGGTGGAATATTTTGACCGAATTCAAAATAAAGATCAATGTGCCAACACAATTACAATAATGGGGTTGATCTACTGGAGTCTTGGGAATTATGATTTTTCGGTTGAGCAGTTGGGAAAGAGCACAAGATATTTTCGGGAAATAAAAAATTATGAACGGTTGGCCTGGGCTTTAACAATATTGGGTGGTGTAAATGAGGATCTGGGTGAGCATGAAAGAGCGCTGAATTATCATCAGGAAAGTATGACGTATTTCAGGGATGCTAAAAACAGCCTCGGGGAAGCGCGTGCCTTGACCGGCATTGGTACAGTGTATATGGGCATGAAACGTTACGAAGAAGCTCTGGAATGTCATCAAAAAAGTTTGAAAATCTATGAAAAAATAGATAACAAAGTTGGATTGTCCAGAGCCTACAACGATATTGGGCTGATTCACCAAGAACAGGGGGATTACAAAAGAGCCATGGTGTGTCACCAAAAAAGTCTTGAAATTCGGCTTGAGTTAAAAAATAAACACATAATTATCACCAGCCGCTTAAATATTGGCAAGCTTTATAACCAAATGAAAAGCGCAGACGAGGCGTTGAAGGCTTTGCAGGAAGCAAGAGATTTGGCCGAAGAAGTTGAAGCGAAGCCTAAACTCTATCAAATTCACCATGCACTTTCCGTAGCTTTTGAACTAAGGGGTGAATTAAAATATGCGCTCCTGCATTTGAGGTTATATGAGTCTGTAAAGGACCAGGTTTTTAGCGAAGAATCAAGCGCTAAGGTGAAAAATATGGAGATTCAGCATGAGGTTGAAGCCGCCGAAAAAGAGGCTGAAATCCATAAACTCCGCAATATTGAGTTGAAGGCAGCGTTGGATGATTTGCAGCAAGCGCAAGTGCAGCTGGTGCAAACGGAGCGTATGGCCGTGCTTGGACAGCTCACCGCCGGAATTGCCCATGAGATCAATAATCCGATCGGTGCGGCAAAAAGTTCTGCGGATATTTCGTTGCGCGGCATCAGGAAAATAAAGTCTGAACTTGAAGGGATTAGCAATGGCAGTTTTAAAACCTTAGATAAAACTCTCAAAATTATGGAAAAAAACGGGCACACAACCATGGCTGCGGTTGAACGAATATCCAAAATTGTTGGTAGTCTGAAGAATTTTTCACGACTGGATGAGGCAGAATATAAACTCGTCAATTTGCATGAGGGCATTGAAAGTACGCTAACATTGCTGCAATATTCATTTCCCGATTCTGTAACGGTTGAGAAGAAATTTGGTGATATTCCCGAAATTCTCGTTTACCCCAACCGGATCAACCAGGTATTTATGACTCTGCTAACAAATGCAGTGCAGGCTGTTGATGAAAACGGTAGAATTACAATTGAAACCAAGCTGGAAAAAATGAAAGTTGTGATTGAAATTTCAGATAATGGCAAAGGAATACCGGACGAAATCAAAGAAAAAATTTTTGATTTAAGCTTTACCACCAAGGGTAAGCGGGTGGGTTTTGGTATGGGGTTGTACAATGTTTATAATATTATTCAAAACCATAGCGGCGAAATATCCGTTGAGAGCGAAATTGACACGGGGACAAGGTTTATGATTTCTCTGCCCTTGAAATAGCCAAGTTTTGAATATATTCTGTAAAAGGTTCTCATCTTTGAGATAAAAGCAAGGTATTAGGGTTAATAGATAGTCTTTTTATTATATAATATTGGAGGTACAATGAATAAATTAAGTGGGTTGGTGTTAGCGTTAATTCTGTTTACAGTTTCTTTCGGATTTGCAAAAGATCCCAAAGCACTGGTTGCGGAAATGGTTGATGCAATTGGCGGTAAAGAGAAGTTTTATAGCCTGCAGGATGTTGAGTATGAATACACCTACAACAGTATCAAGGAAGGCAAAAAAGATGTTTCCCTGGAACGATATGCTTTTGACGGTGAACGCTCCTGGGCAAAATTCATTCAGCATGAAAAAAATGTCTATCCTCAGCTTGAAGGTGAAATTATTCAAGGTTTTAATGGAAGCGAAAGCTGGGTAACGCTGAACGGCAAATTTCTTACCGAACCCATGCAGCTTAAAATTGCTGATTTTCTGCGTAAAACAAACTATTATTGGTTCGCCATGATGTTCAAGTTGTTGGATGATGGCATTAATTACGAGGGGCTTGGTACGCGCAATGTGTCTGATATCGATTATGATGTTGTAAAAATTACCTTCGGAGAAAACACCGGCGATGTGCAGGATAGCTATGTACTCTACATTAACCCTGAAACCAAATTAGTTGATCAATTTTTGTTTACGGTTCTGGATTTTGGTCTTGAGGAGCCTCATTTGATGTTGGTTGAATATGAAGAAATTGATGGGGTCAAGCTTCCGACTTACAGAAAATATGCCCCTGCTAACTGGGATGGTAGTATTAAGGAAGAAGTTTGGGCCGAGGAAATATCAAAAAATGTAAAGTTCAAAAACGGTTTCGACTGGAAAATGTTTGAGAAACCTGAAATGGAAGCAATGACTGAAAAGTAGTGGAATGCTACTGCTATCTGTTTTGAGATTCTTGCGAAAAGCACCCAACCGTTTCAAGCAATTGGGTGTTTTAGCAGGTGTTTTATAAAACAGTTGATGTAATTCGGCTGATTTTGTTTTAAGGTCACCGCATACCAGGTTCTTTTTAGAGCATGATTGGCAAGCGGCACGGCGACCAGCTTTTGGGATTTTAGCTGTGGCTTCACTGCCCAGCGTGCCATAACTGAAATACCCAGACCGGCTTTTACCATCTGAACGATAGCTTCGGTCAATTGAATTTTACTGACCTTTTTAGGTTTGATGTTGTTTGGAGTTAAAACTCTTTGAAAAATATCAAGCAGTTCATCCGGCGCCGTGTAGCAAATTAAGTGTTCATGTTTTAACTCTTCCGGCGGTACTTCTCTCATCCGAGCAAAGCGATGTTCTTTTTCAACTACAAGCACCATTTCGTCTGTAAAAAGTTCAAAGAATTGAAGGTTGGTGTTATCTTCCTTTTCAGTCAGGCAGCTAGTGATTGCTACATCCAGTTTGCCATCGAGTAAGAATTGTTTAGGTTGCCGTGTTCCTTCTGCCTCAATTCTTACATCAACATTCGGAAAGTCTTTGTGATATGATTTGAGAAGCGGGGGGAGCCAATGGTAGCACGTGTAACACTCTGTACTGATTCGAAGTGAGCCGCCATCACCGTTAACAAACCGGTTAATATCATTTTTGGCTTTGTCAATTTCCAGTAGAACAGAGGTTGCGGTTTTAAGTACCCGAACACCGGCCTGCGTTAACAGCATTTTTTTGTTGACACGCTGAAAAAGAGCCGTGCCCAAAATGGTTTCAAGCTCCTTCAATTGGTGGCTTAGGGCAGATTGTGACAAAAAAAGTTTCTTGCCCGCGTGGGTTAAACTGCCTTCCTCGGCTACAGATTTGACCAGTTTTAAATGGCGAATTTCCATTTTGGTTTATTCCTATTATATTTATTCATTAATAATATTAAAACTATTAATGTAACTAATATAGGAAAGATGTGTATATTCGCAAGAGATTTTTTTATACCTTTATTGAATAGGAGTTACAATGTCCTTACTTAATTTTGTCTGGATTTTATTTTTAGCGATGTTGTGGGGGCCATCGTTTTTGTTTATTAAGGTTGCCGTTGCGGAAATACCGCCTTTAACAACTGCCGCACTGCGGGTTACTTTTGCCGCATTGTTTTTGTTGAGTTTTATCCGGATAAAAGGCATTGAATTGCCGAAATTTGGAAAAGCCTGGCGACACTTTGCCGTACTCGGTTTTTTCGCAAATGCTTTACCCTTCTTCCTGTTTTGTTGGGGCGAGCAATATATAGACAGCGCGATTGCTTCAATTCTAAACGGTACAACTCCCGTTTTTACATTGCTAATCGCACATTTTTTTACGTCCGATGAAAAGCTGTCACTCCCAAAATTAATTGGGGTTATCATTTCATTTCAGGGTTTGATCGCTTTGGTCTGGCCATCTTTAATGTCCGGATTTAATGCTACAGCCTTTGGCTGTTTTGCAGTAATTTTGGCATCGTTGAGTTATGGTGTTGCATTGGTCTATGCACGCAAGAACGTCCGTAAGATGCCAAAGCTGGTTGTGCCGACTGCACAACTGATTATGGCGAGCATCTATTTGATACCGGCCTCATTAATAATGGAGCGTCCGCTTGCAATGGCTTTTCCATCTTACGAGGCAATTGGCTCAGTGATGGCTCTGGCCATGCTTGGAACGGCCATTGCGTTTGTAGTTTACTATCATATTCTCGAACGTGTTGGAGTGATTCACCTCTCGATGGTGACATACATTGTACCGCTATTTGGCGTTATCTTGGGAGTATTTGTTTTAAATGAAGGCCTGACAATTTATACATATATCGGCGGTTTTTTAATTCTTTTGGGTGTGATGATTGTAAATGGTACGGTTGCGCTGCCTGCATTTTTGAAAATAAAACGGGCTTAAAGAATTAAAAAAGGAAAGACCGCAAGTTTCGGGTGGAATTTCATAAAGATATTTCGCATAATTGGTAGGATGAAATTTATAATAATGGCTATTTCTTTCGTACCAATTTTAAGGTATATATTTTTACAGTTATAATTGGTTTGATGGTTAGGGGTTAATATAACCTGATTCCAATTATAATGTTTACTGAAGTTTGTAATTGAGAAAAATCGGAGAGCGTTTTGAATAAATATATCATATTTCTATTGTTACTATTTTTGTCGGTTTCTCAAACATTTGGGGGCACCGATGTTTTAAAAGAGATTCTTGAGGGAAAGTCTGATAAATTCGATTCACAATTGAATGCAGCTGATGGGGCTTCAGCTTTCAAAGAGTTTGTGCAGGAAATTATCAAGGCGCTAAACGAACAAGATGCCAAAGATAAGGCAACAACAATACTAAAAATATTTTCTGAAGGAAAGATAGAAAATGGCAATGCTGCCGATGCTGCAAGCATTGTGGACTCGTTCACACGCGCGTATTATGGCGATGAAATCATTGAATCCACCCGGACGCTGATCAAATTTAAAACATATGCGACCGACGTTCCAAACCGCATGAATCCTGAATTTGAAAAACAGAAGCAGTTTTTAGAGAAGCTTGCCAATAAACTGGGTCTGAATTTTAGAGATGTTGGCGGTTATGTGCAGGAAATCTGGATTGGCGAAGGCCCGGCTTCTTTTGGGCTGATGGTGCATTCAGACGTGCAACCCGTGGATGAGAAAAATTGGACGGTTGATCCCTGGACCGGTGAAATTAAAGACGGCAAACTGTGGGGACGCGGCACGCTCGATGATAAGGGTCCGTTGACTGTTATCATGTACGGTATGCGTGCGTTATTAGATAGCGGACTCAAGCTTAACAAAAAACTCATTCTATTGGTCGGCACCGACGAGGAATCTGCCAATGAAGATGTGACAACCTACTTGAAAACAAACAAAGCTCCCGATCAAACTATCATAGTTGATTCGAATTTCCCGGTCATTTGTGCCGAGAAGGGCTGGTGCGGAACCTGGCTTAAACTTGCAAGAACCGGGATGCCTTCAACAAACCAAAAAGGATTTTTAATAGAAGATTTGCAAGCGGGATTTTCACCATCGATTGTACCCGGAAAAGCGACAGCGCGTTTGGCTGCCAAGGGAATGGGGGTTGAAGAAGCGGAGTCCTTTCTGCATTCTGAAATTCAAAAATTCACGGCGCAAAACCCGGACTCCAAATTTGAATTGAAGACAGAGGATGCGCAATTTTTTATCGAAGCTTATGGCCGGCAGGTGCATTCTGCCGCACCGGCAACAGGCCACAATGCGTTGATGGATCTGGTTGTCTTTCTCGACCGGAATATCAAGCCCCTGCAGAACAGTCTTTCACTAATGGCCAAATTTGCTGCCACCTACATCGGTCTGGAAATTGATGGTGAAAAACTTGGAATTAAACACGAAGACGACTTCATGGGTACGGTGACTGTTGCTGCAAAT
>JAJDAE010000038.1 GCA_029262035.1 Candidatus Zhuqueibacterota bacterium | reverse complement strand
CCGCGCCCGGCCAGTAAATCCTGATGCTTACCGGCTTCTCTTATTTCCCCTTTATGCAGCACAATTATCCGATCGGCGTTTTGAATGGTCGAGAGTCTGTGCGCCACAACCAACGATGTTCGATTTTGCATTAATCGCTCAAGTGCATCCTGGATCAAAATCTCAGTCTCGGTATCCACACTTGAGGTTGCCTCATCGAGAATAAGCACAGGTGGATTAAATGCCAGCGCCCGGGCAAATGCAATGAGTTGGCGCTGTCCCACAGAAAGCCCTCTGCCCCGCTCCAGAACCGGGCTTTCGTATTTATTTTTTAGCTTCCGGATAAACGGATCAGCGTGTACATCAATTGCAGCCCGGGTTATTACTTCCTCTTTAATAGTCTCTCGTTGCAAACGAATATTACTTTTTATTGTACCATCAAATATGAAAACATCCTGCAAAACCATCCCAAAACATTCGCGCAATTCCCGGCTCTTGTATTCTTTGATATTTTTGCCATCCACCAAAATTTCGCCGCGATTTATTTCATAGAACCGCAGTAACAGATTCATAATGGAAGATTTACCGGCGCCGGTAGCGCCAACAAAGGCAATTGTTTCTCCCGGCCGTACGCGGAAAGAAATATCTTTCAGCACATAATCTTCGTCCTTGTACGCGAACCAAACATTTTTGAATTCAATTTCGCCCCGGAATTCAGGAGATTTATCAGTGCCTTCAGCAAATCCCGGTTCCGCTGCTTCATCGTGTAATTTAAAAATACGTTCGGAGGAAGCCATGGCCGCCTGCATGATGTTGTATTTCTCCGATAGATCCATAATCGGGCGGAAGAACATTTCCGCGTATTGAATGAACGCGACCAATGCCCCAAAAGACAAACTACCCTGAATTATTTTGCCACCGCCATACCAGAGAATCATTGCAATCGCCAAAGAACTGATGATGCCAACTATCGGATAAAACACCGAGTAATATTTTACCGTTTTCAGAAAAGCATCCAGATGCGACTTGTTCAATTCATCGAACTGCTCGTAGTTTTTCTTTTCCCGATTGAAAATTTGCACCACGCTCATGCCGGTGATATTTTCCTGTAAAAAGCTATTAATTTTTGCAAGGCGAACTCTGATCACCCGGTATATTTCGCGCACCAATTTTTTAAAAACGAATGTCGCGTAGAAAATGAGCGGAAGGACTGAAAAGGTTATCAGAGCGAGGCGCCAATTCATAAAGAGCAGCACAAACACGATGCCCGCTAATTTGAAAACATCACCAAAAATTGCCACAGCGCCGGACGAAAGCATTTGGTGCAGACTGGAAACATCCGAGGTAATTCTTGTTACAATTCTACCTACAGGATTTTTATCGAAATAGGAAACCGGCAATTTTTGAATATGCGTGAAAATTTCACTGCGCATATCGTACATGGCTTTCTGCCCGATCCAGTTAACCATATATTCCTGGGCAAACCTGAGAACAAACTCAAAAATCAAAACCAGGAAATAGATAAAACAAATGTACCGCAATCCGTCATAATTATTCTTGGCGATGTAATCATCAATGCCAATTTTGGTTAAATACGGACCTGCCAATTGGGCAACTGCACTCAACAATAAAAGTAAAACGGTAAATGATACATAAACCTTATATGGCTTTAGATAAGCCAATAAGCGCATCATCAGTTTATTGTCGTAAGCTTTGCCGAGAACTTCTTCTTCGTTGATATCTGTCATTTACTTCCTAATTTTAGCCACTTTAAAACTTTGGGATTTAATAAGTTTCGAGCGCCTCTTCAAGTAGTTGTTTTTCAAACAATTCGGCATAGTGTCCACCTAGCGCAACGAGTTCATCGTGTGTTCCACGTTCAACTATTTCGCCATCCTTTAGATAAATTATCAGTTCAGCCTCTTTAACAGCAGAAACCCGGTGCGACACGATAATGCTCGTTCGTTCAGCCATTATCTTTTTCAAACCTTGCAGAATTGCTTCTTCAGTATAAGTGTCCACTGCCGAAAGTGAATCATCCAAAATTAAAATCTTTGGCTTTCTGATAACTGCCCGAGCGATTGCGGTTCTCTGTTTTTGGCCACCGGAAATATTTATGCCTCGTTCGCCAAGCAATGTTTCGAACTGTTTCGGAAAATCCAAAACATCCTTCCGAATCTGAGAAACTTCAGCGGCTTCAAAAATTTCATCCTCACCAACGGCATTAACCCCAAATGCAATATTATTCCGGATGGTTTCAGAGAACAGGAATGTATCCTGTGGCACATAGCCAATATTTTTTCGGAGTACTTGGAGCGGAATTTCCTGCACATTCTTGCCGTCAATTAAAACCTCGCCTTCAGTGGCATCAAACATGCGCGGAATCAAATTGATGAGGCTGGACTTGCCGCAACCGGTGGGGCCAACAATGGCCAGCGTCATCCCTTTTTTAATTTTTAGATTGATGTCTTTCAAAACCGTGACATCCTTGTATGCGAAACTAACAGCATGGAACTCTATTTCGCCTTCGATATTTTGCAACACGTCATCGGCTTTTTCCAGGTCATCGATATCGGGTTTTGTGTTTAAAATTCCATTGAGTCGTCGCATGGATGCATTGCCTTGTTGAAACAGATTGATAACCCAGCCTAACGCGATCATCGGCCAGGTTAACATACTCAGGTAGGCAAAAAACGCGACAAACTCACCCAGCGTTAGATTATTTCTTATAACTTCCGAACCGCCAAACCAGAGCACGATTAACGAACCGATGCCAACCAAAATCCCCATCGATGCCATCATCAGACCGCGTAGCTTAACCATGCTGAGATTTTTATCGATGAAGTCACGATTCAATCCTTTGAAAACTTTGATTTCACCCAGCTCCTGAACGTAGGCTTTGATAATTCGGATGCCTGAAAAATTCTCCTGCACCTTGGAGGTAATTGCCGCATATTGTGTTTGAATTTCCAGGTGGGCTTTGTTGAGCTTTCTGGCGATACGGTGAACCACAAAGGCCATAATCGGGAAAGGCAGTATAGCCAGCAAAGTCAGCTTCAAATTAATATTCACCATAATGCCAAATGCAGCCATAGAAACCAACGTATTCAACGAGTACATAACAGCGGGTCCCACAACTTGCCGCACGGCCTCGAGATCATTGGTGGCACGCGCCATTAAATCGCCGGTTTTATTTCTATTATAAAAACTTTGTGAGAGCGTTTGCAGGTGAGCGAAAAAATCATTGCGCAGGTCGTATTCAATTTTTCGTGAAGCGCTAATTATGGTATAACGCATCAAAAAACGAAAAACCGCTTCGGCTATTGCCACCGCCAAAATCAGCCCGGCGTATTTTAACAATATTTCTGAAGAAATGTTAAGCCTGATTTCATCAATCGCATTTTTAAGTATCCAGGGACTCAGTAATGAAAAGCAATTTGTGAGCGCTACAAACAGGCAGCCCAATACGAATGTAAGGCGATATTTTTTCAGATATTTTTTTAAAGTTCGTAGTTCTTTTATTTTCCACTCCTCCGAGAAACAAGACGAACGGCAACATAGGGATTTAAAGAAATATTAACAAGAGACAAATTGAGAGATTTTGCTGCCACGTAGAAAAAAAATCGTGGAAAATTCCGGGAACTAATTTGCAAACGAAACAATCTTTTTTTATGATATTCTTGACTTTTGTCTCTTTTTTGTTTCACTTGTATGAACTATTATTTTAATGCATTCCAATTCCCCCTGGAAAGTTACTCGTATTTTCCAGAAAACTTATATTATTCTAAATTGCGTATATATGGTTAAAGGATGAAGGTCTCTTCAAGAGTTTTGCCATTAATCTGAAATCATAAATTTTGTTGTTAGGACGACGAGGATTGTAATCAAAAATCTTCGACTCCTATTCTTTCTGGAGGTATTATGTCAACAACAATAGCACCCAAACAGCGCCTGGAGTCTATAGACTGGCTGCGTGGTTTTGTTATGATCTTAATGGCTCTTGATCATGTGCGGGACTACTTTTCAGCATCCGGTCAAAATCCTATGACTGATCCAGATGTATCGGCTGCACTTTTTGCCACCCGCTGGATCACCCATCTTTGCGCGCCAACTTTTGTGCTGCTGGCAGGTGTTTCGGCCGGACTCATGGCCAGACGCAAATCCCCGTCCGAGTTAAGCCGTTTTCTTTTGACTCGTGGAATTTGGTTAATTTTTCTCGAGGCCACAGTCATAACACTCTCCTGGAAATTCAATTTTGGAAATTCTCCTGGCGTGATTTTGCAAGTCATTTGGGTGCTTGGCGTGGCGATGGTTATTCTCGCCGGTCTGATCCACCTACCCCGCTCTGCCGTTGTATGGATTGGTATTGTGGTTGTTGCCGGCAGTAATCTGCTGGATGGCCTGCTTCCGGCTGGAGGTTTTCAAGTCCCGGGCGCATTTTGGCTTAGTATTCATCGCCCGATTTTGTGGATGTCGGGCGGCATCTCGGTGTTGATTGCCTATCCAATTTTGGGTTGGAGTGGTCTGATGGCGTGCGGTTATGGATTGGCAGCTATTTTCAGTTGGGAAACTGAACGCCGGCAACGTTTTCTATTAAAACTCGGTGGTGGACTCCTGGCTTTATTTGTCGTTCTTAGGTGGCTGAATCTGTATGGCGATCCTACTCCCTGGCAGTCTGGTGACAGTTGGGGGCGTACTGTTATTAACTTCGTGAATGTGGAAAAATACCCGCCATCGCTTCTGTTCCTGGCTGTCACAATCGGACTAGCCATGCCGCTCTTGGCTTTGGTCGAACGCTGGCGCTCACCATTTCATAACGCCATTGTAACGATTGGCCGGGTACCTCTGTTTTACTATGTAGCCCACCTTTATTTGGCTCATCTCCTGGCAATGATTGCCGGTATCTTCCAGGGACTTCCCGCGACTGCCTGGCTTGTAACTGTTCTAACGAAACCAGAGGGCTATGGCTTTGGGCTGCCTGTGGTTTATTTAGTCTGGGTCGGATTGGTGCTTGCTCTATACCCGGCTTGTCGCTGGTTTGCACAATTAAAAGCGCAGCGGAAAGATTGGTGGATGTCTTATCTATAAGACAAGTAGCTTAATCACCAGCAGGCGATTATGTGTTTCAGAGTACAAATTCAACGGGTTCGAAAAAGCATTGCAGATGGATAATCAACCATGATTGGCAAAAATATTCTACATTATAAAATTTTGGAAAAGCTCGGCGAAGGCGGCATGGGTATCGTCTACAAAGCCGAGGATACCAAACTCGATCGTTTCGTCGCTCTCAAATTTTTACCGCAACACCTCAGCCAATCAAAAGAAGAAAAGCAGCGTTTTATTCACGAAGCAAAAGCAGCCTCTGCCCTCGACCATAACAACGTTTGTACCATCTATGAAATCGACGAGACAGAGGACGGCCAAATGTTTATCGCCATGGCCGCGTACGCAGGCGAGTCTCTGCGGGAGAAAATCAAACGCGGCTCCATGGCCGTGGAAGAAGCTATCGACATCACAACACAAATCACTCGAGGACTTGCGAAAGCACACTCCAAACAGATCGTTCACCGTGACATCAAGCCCGAAAATATTTTGGTGACGGAGGACGGCGTTGTAAAAATTGTAGATTTTGGTTTGGCAAAATTGTCCGGCACCACGATGCTTACCAAAGCAGGAATGACTCTGGGTACCGTGGCCTATATGTCTCCGGAGCAGACCCAGGGAACTGAGGTGGATCACCGAACGGACGTCTGGGCGTTGGGAGTAGTTTTTTATGAAATGATCTCCGGACAACTTCCTTTTAGAGGTGATTATGATCAAGCTCTTATTTATTCTATCCTGAATGAGGAACCGCAATTTGTTGAAATATTTGAGAATCAACACTTGATACAAAAAGTTATAAAAAAAGCATTACAAAAAGATCGTGAGAAAAGGTATAGTCAAATCAGCGAAATGATTGCAGATCTTGAAACTACAGATGGTTCAAATGCAAGCCGGAAAGAGAATGAAATAAAAGAGATTAAAAGATTGGCTGTGCTGCCTTTTTCTAACATTGTGGATGATCCCCAAACTAACTTTTTAGGTTTTGCGCTTGCTGACCAAATTATTGGCGCAATGGCGTATTCTAAAAATGTACTGGTTAGACCCTCAAGCACAATACGCAAATATCAGGATCAGATTGTTGAGATACATACGGCAGGCTCTGAACTTAATGTAAATTATATTTTGGCAGGGAATTATTTAAAAGAATCTGATATAATCAGGCTAAATATCGAGTTAATCGATCTTGAATCCGAAGAGATGATTTGGAGAGAATCAATTCAGATAAAATATAACAATGTTTTTGAAGTTCAGGATATTGTTGCTCAAAAAGTAGTAGATGGTCTCAAAGTCCGGTTTTCTGACGAGGAACGTGCACGAATGAAACCGGACACTCCTAAAAACCCCGAAGCTTACGAACTTTATCTTCGCGCTGTTTCAAACCCCTATACTGTCGAAGGAAATAATGTAGCCATTGAAATGCTTAATAATTCAATTGCCCTGGATTCAACTTTTGCGCTTGCTTATTTGGAATTAGGCATTCGAAACAATCAATTATCTCAAGTTGGCAAAAGTACTGCACAAGCAAGCGATAATGCTGAAAAATCATTGCTTCAGGCTTTATCATTAAACAGTAATCTCCTCCCGGCTCTGGCAAATTTAGCGCTTATTTATACCGATGCAGGAAAACATGAAGAAGCACACTTACTTTTAATAAGAGCACTGAAAATCAATCCCAATCACGCATGGTTACATTTTTCTCTGGGTTATCATTACCGGTATATTGGGTTTCTTGAGGAATCGGAAAAAGAAATGGAAATAGCGCTCTCCATCGATCCTCAAAATCCACGTTTCAGATCATCGATTATTACCTACATGTATCTGGAAAAATATGATGAAGTTCTGGAATCATTCAATTTGGATTCCGGCAGTCCCTTCACCCTAAATTATTTGGGGGAAGTATATTTCCGAAAGGGCAATAAAGAGCTGGCGCTTGAATGTTTTAAAAAATCTTTGAGTATAAAGGAAGAAGTTGGCGAGTTTTATTTTGCTTCCTCTTTTGTTGAATATATGGAAGGAAATATTGAAAAAGCTGCAAAGTTTAATATAAAAAGAGAAAAAGAAAATCCGGCTGATAGTGAAATATGGTATGAAATTGCCAGAGTTTATGGACTGCTTGAAATGAAGGAGGCTTGCTGCAGGTCATTAAAAAAATCAATTGATATGGGATATATAAGTTATCCTTCTATGCAAAGAGATTCATTTCTTGATTCTGTAAAAGATGACCCGGTAATACAGGATTTACTTTCTCAAGCAAAAATTAAACATGAAGAATTAAAGAAGAAATTGGTAACATTTTATTAAACATATTCAAATGAAAAATTGGCGCCGCACCTCGCGAGAACCGCACCAATAAACGCCATGGCTTTACATTTAATTTTAATGACAAGGAATAACCATGAACGACAAAATCGCTAATTTAACGAGAGGTCTTCTCATTTTTATTTTGACCGCTACCTTCTATTTTCCACATTTCGTTCTGGCACAATTACAACAGAAAACTCCTTCCGTTTTGGCCATAAAGTGCGGGCAACTCATAGATGGTGAAAGCGACGCGCCGATACAGAACGCCGTCATTTTAATCTCCGGCGAACGGATCCAACAAGTCGGAAAAAGTGTTGCCATTCCGGAGGGCGCCAGAGTCATCGACCTGAGTGACCACACGGTTCTGCCCGGCCTGATCGATACTCACACACACATCTGCCTGACGCCTGAAAATTCTGCAGGCAACCCGGTTTTGTACAAATCGATTCCGTACCGGACTATCGAGGGCTTGCGCGGCGCTCAGTTAAATCTTGAGGCCGGCTTTACTTCCCTGCGCGATGTCGATTCAGAAGGCGCTAACTTCGCGGATGTTGCCATTCGGGATGCCATTAACGCTGGTTTAACCTGGGGGCCACGATTGCAAGTTTCCACCATGGCCATTTCCATTACCGGCGGCCACATGAATCTCACCGGACTTGCGCCTCATATCGAGGTGCCGCAAACGGCGGCTATTGCGGACTCTCCACAGGAAAAAATCAAAGAGGTCAGACGTCAAATTAAATACGGTGCGGACTGGATAAAAATTTACGCCACCGGTACCATTCGGCATATTGATCGTAAAACTCTGGAACCGCTTAACCAGATTTCCTTAGATGAAATGAAGTTGGTGGTTGAAGAATGCAGTCGCTGGCGTGTGCCGGTGGCAGCCCACGCTTACGGCGGCGATGGTGCCACCAATGCGATTTTAGGCGGTGTACGTTCCATCGAGCACGGTTTTTTTCTCACCGAAACACAGCTAAAAATGATGAAAGAGCGCGGCACCTTTTGGGTACCAACGCTGAGCGTTTACATCCCGGATGACGAAGCTCGCCGCAACGGGGCCTTTCGCCAAAAAATTATTCAGTCGCACAAACAGGCCTTTCAGAAGGCAATGAAACTTGGGGTAAAAATCGCTTTCGGTACCGATGTTGGCGCCTTTGCCCACGGCACCGCCGCACGCGAGTTTGAGCGGATGGTCGAGTACGGCATGTCACCGATGCACGCGATTAAATCCGCCACCAGCGTAGCGGCTGAACTCATGCATTGGCAGGAGGAAGTTGGCAGCATAAAGCCGCACAAGTACGCCGACATCATTGCCGTAAAAAATGACCCGATGGCGGATATAAACGCCCTGAAAAATGTGGATTTTGTGATGAAGGGAGGTGTGATAGTTCGGGGAGACTGCTCAGGTGGCAAATAGAGATGGCTAGTATATCAATTTTTGAATTCGATTCTTGTGTACTTAGCTCTACATTTGCAGGCGGTCAAATTTAACCCATCCCGGTAATTGAGACATGTTCTTCTCAGTAAAAAATGATAGATTTGCAATCTGTCACATATGCTAAAAAACGACCTTTTCTTTGATATTATTGACTTTTATTTCTAAATTGCTAGATACGCTTTTTAGAAGATAAAATATAGGGGTTATAAGAATGAGGAATAAGCAGTATGAAACATAGCAACGAGACTTTAGTTCAACTAATGAATTCGATCAACTTTGGCTCGCCGGTCGCTGAGATGGATAATCTGCTTGAAACCGCAAGAGTGGAGACATCTGTTTTCAGTGATTTACTCAGAGACCATGTGGATCTGATTCCAGGGAACAAAGGTTCTGGGAAAAGCGCCCTTTATCGAATGTTTGTCGAGTTTCTCAATCCTCTTTTATTGGAAAGAAACAAAGTTGTTATTGCTCATGGTGTTAGTCGTCACGGCGACACGGTTTTCCTAGCTTTCAATGAACGCTTTGAAAAACTCGATGAAGATGATTTTGTCAATTTCTGGTGTATTTATTTCGTCTCACTAATTCATGAGCAGTTTATAAAATCACCTAAATACGGAAAGCAGTTGAAGAAATGCAAGAAAGAAGTTGGAGCCTTTAGGCTCGCTTGTCAAAACGCCTACATCCCTGAAATCAAGATACAGAAAAGTCTAATAGATATTCTTGAATGGACTCTCTCCGCCCTCGGACGAATATCCCCAAAACTTAGATACAACCTTCCTGATGACCTCGGAAATGTCGAATTGGACTTGTTCGGCGGTGAGTTTAGTCAAAATAAGACTAATGACCAGAATATGGCCTCAGAACTGCCACAGTATGCGGCAAGGATTAAGCAGACGATTGAGGATATAATGGTAAAGATTAACCTAAGCCTCTGGTTAATGGTTGACAAACTGGATGAGATTTTCCCTCGCAGGTCAGACCTTGAGAGAAGAGCATTGCGGGGTCTTCTCCGAACGATTCGAATTTTTGGTTCTGAGCGAATTAGAATAAAGGTATTCCTAAGAGACGACATTCTGGATGAAGTTGCAAAGGGGGGCAAGGGATTTACGGCACTCTCACATGTAACTGCGCGGCAGGCTGATACTCTCCGGTGGTCAGAAGATCAGATTCTAATAATGATTATCAACCGTCTGTTTGCCTCAGAAAGGTTGAGAAATTACCTTGATATCAATCCAGAAAGACTCGAAGCAAGTCTTGAATACAAGAGGGAAGCCTTTAAAAGAGTGTTCTCGCCAACGGTACACCAAGGTTCTAAGCAGAGTTCTACGCTGCGTTGGATTTATACCCATACAGCTGATGGCAACAACGTTGTTACTCCCCGCGACGTTATTGAATTACTTACTAGGGCAAAACAGTTTCAACATAGTCGGTTGAAATCAGATCCATCCGGTCAATCCGAGTGGATTATCGGGCCACAAGCGATACTATATGGACTGCAAGAACTATCAAAACGCAAAAAAAACACTTTTCTTGAGGCTGAATTCCCGCATTTATGGCCATATATTAGCAAGTTCAGTGGAGGCAAATCTGACTATTCTGGTAAAACCATCAGAACATTGCTGGGGAAAAATACCAATGAGGTAATCAACGATCTGAAATCCATTGGATTTCTTTCAGAAAAAAAGAGTAAGGAGGAAGTAGTGTACGCAATCCCCTTCGTATTTCGAAAAGGACTAAATATTACCCAAGGCCGAGCCTAGGCTTTGTGGGTTCGCGGGGCGGGTGCCCTTGACAAGGAAGAATAAGTCGCGTGGCACGTGGTTCCAACCCGTGCCTATTCAGGTAAAGGCGCGTTTCTCTCCCGCCCTCCACACACCACCAGACATGCGGGTCCGTATCCGGCTGTTCATCGACGGCCTCACTTACCTATCCAGATAGTGAAACGCAGTCCAGATGTCACGGACTGAAACAAGACCTTGTTTTTTGAGTCAAGCACTGTTCATGCCTAGACTTGGAGGCGGGTGTCCCACACCCCACCACCTTTCCAACTTATTCACCAAAACCCAAATTAACAAACTCATTAGTGCTAAAACGCGCATGTGGAACCTACCTGTTTCAACCTTGTAATACAATCCTGAACCGCCTGTTTCCCAAGAGGACATTTCCATTCAACCCTGACCAATTCAAAACTAAGACAAAAAAGTCTCATTAGCCTCAAAGGTTAACCGACGATCGTTTTTGATACTCAGGGTTGCACCCAATGGCATGTTCTTTGCAATTTTCACCCCAAACTACTTGCACTGCAACAACAACGGGGGCCAAATGTCTTATTCAGCAAAAATTGATTTAATTTTCTTAAGCGCGTTTATGGCTCTGGCTACGTTGGCTTGTGAGCACACAATTATTGAACCGGGCATTTCTGAGGCAGAAAAACAGAAACAATTAATTAGCGAAACACTCGCACCACCGGAAGACTGTGCCGTGTGCCATCCTAACCACTACGCCCAGTGGCAGCAGTCCATG
>JAJDAE010000370.1 GCA_029262035.1 Candidatus Zhuqueibacterota bacterium | reverse complement strand
ATACAATACCTGTGCCAACCGGGAGACAAGCAAAACCGGCTGGGACAGCGCAAACAACAATGTTCGCATTCGCTCAAAAATAGTCCGAATGCGAACATTGCTCGGCCTCTAATTCAAACGGGAAAGTAACCCGCATTCCATAAGGGTCCGCTTGAAAAGCAGGTTACGGTGGTTTACAAATCACCTCTGAGAAAAAATTGGTACTCTACTATTTTATCACAATGCTGCCGCCCGAACTTCTCAGGAAAAGCTCCGGACCGCCGCCATTCAGTTTTCCGCGTAACGTTGATCTTTTAAGCTTACCTTGTATTGTAACCGGCAGGTCAGAGGAAACACTGCCACCGGATGTGGATGCATTAATATTTGCTTGCAGGTCATCAGGTACATCGATCCTGATACCGCCACCGGATGTACGAAGCTCAACATCACGATCAATCTGTTTAAGCAACTCTGCTGTAATGCGGCCACCGGATGTGCTGGCATTCAAATTACCATTTATTTTTCCCAGGCGGAGACCACCGCCAGAGCTTTGCGCCACAAGATCACCATCTACGCCGCCAACCTTTATACCGCCCCCTGAAGTTTTTGCATCTACATCACCGTGGACTTCACCAATTGTAATCCCGCCTCCGGATGTTTTAACCCTGGCGCTGCCATTTGCGCCTTGCAGAGAGATGCCGCCACCGGATGTTCTGGCAACTATGTCACCGGAAATCTGTCCCATACCAATACCCCCA
The DNA here is from genome assembly GCA_029262035.1 of Candidatus Zhuqueibacterota bacterium. Taxonomy (GTDB): domain Bacteria; phylum Zhuqueibacterota; class Zhuqueibacteria; order Oceanimicrobiales; family Oceanimicrobiaceae; genus JAJDAE01. The sequence goes on along the minus strand of JAJDAE010000370.1, from coordinate 10,422 downwards.
CCTGAAGTGTGCAATTCAATATCTCCCGTAATATCCGCAACATCAATACGACCGCCTGATGTTTCGATATCCAGGTTATACTCTTCCGGAACAACGATATCAAAATGTACTTTGATTTTTTGCCGCCAGCGTCCAAACAAGCCATTATCGCGTTCACCCCGGATATCTACATTCCTGCCATTTTTTTCAAATGACAATTCAAACCGCTTAAACCACTCTTCGGCTTTTCTTTCACTGCCTGTTTTTGCTTTCAAAAATACTTTCACCAAAACTTGTTTACTGTCATGACTTGTGATATTGACAGATCCCAAGTCGGAGTCGAGAGAAAGAGTACCACCGGAGTCAACGTTAAATTCTTTGTTAATTTGCTTCTCCACGTTGCGGGCAAACACTGAGCTGACAAAAAAAAGACAAGTGAGTAATCCAATACAAATTGCAGCGACTTTGATACGATTTCGGGATGATATTTTTATTGAATACATCTTAGAACCCTCCGTGAGAGATGAAAATAATATGATGTTATGTCTGAGTTTTGTATGAATATTAGGACAGTTATTTAAAAAAAAGGTTGCAGTAAAATAAAATTGAAAGGTAATGTTTGAGTTCGCCTCATTCCTTTTGTAACTTATTCAGCAGAAGATTAAACTGATTTTTCAAATAAATAAATTAACGAACCTGAGTTAGATATAAATTAAAAACCCACATTCCCAGTCATTCCGGCTCGCGGTTTATGCGATGCCGGAATCTCATGCTTAAAAAACTGAGCGTAGAGATTCGGTATGCCCAAAAACAGGCAACCGGAATTACAGTAGGCAGTACTTTTTTCTTAGGCCGAACCGACGTTAACTATGAAACCTAAACCCAACCATCAACTCTACCTGAAAATATTACGCGAAATGGCTCCCGAACAACGTTTATCAAAAGCATTTGAGCTGTCTGAATTCTCAAAAAACCTTTTTATTCATGGACTTCGTCAGCAGAACCCAAAACTGTCCGACATAGAATTTCATAAACTTCTTTTAAGCCGGCTTGCGCTATGTCACAACAGAAACTACTGACAACTGTCGCCTGAAGTTTACAGGGAGAACGGCGTTCAACTCATGATATCGGTTTTTGTGGATACAACTTATTACCTCCTTATTCCATCCTGATAGAATCAACCGGATTGGCTCCTGCAGCCCTTAAGGTTTGCGAGCCAATAGTGATTAACCCTAACATCAGCAAAACCACTGAGCCCAAAAAGACCGTGCCAAAACCAAACTCAACTCTGTTGGGGAAATTTTGCAGCCAGGCGTTGTTGGCAAAATAGCTCAGAGGCGCTGCAATTAATATGGAAATCACCAGCATCTTTAAAAATTCTTTTGAAAGCGTAAATACAATCTTCGCATCGGCAGCGCCGAGAACCTTGCGGATGCCTATTTCTTTCCGCCTTCTTTCGGTAGTGTACATCGCCATGCCCAGCAAGCCCAGACATGCGATGGTAACTGCAAGAAAAGCCATGAAACCAAGAATAGATAAAAGGTCACCCAAGGCCTGGTTCAGAGCTGCCACCTGTTCATCAAAAAACTGGTATTTAAACGGGTGAACCGGATCCATATTTTCCCATTTACTTTCAAGGTTAGCGATGGTATTTCTAAGGTCGCCTGAAGCAATTTTCACGTTGGCATAAGTAAATTCATCCGGTTGATTTTGCAACATAAGCGGACCGATCTTGTCGGCAGTCATAGCGGACTGAAAATAAAAATCCTCAATTACACCGATTACTTCCACCGGCTCATCTGCATTTTCCATCAAGAATACTTGCCCAACAATTTCTGATGATTCTTCATAGCCAAAGCTTTTTGCGGCGGTTTCATTTACCAAAATAAAATGTTCTGTTGATTCAGCTGTCGCAGGCAAATTTCTCCCCGCTATTATGTTGAGTTCCAGGTTATCTATAAAATTCTCATCAGCTGCCAGAATTGCTACTTCAGTAAACTCTTCGCTGCCTGTTTTCTTTAACCCTTCGGTGTGCGAGACTCCGGTAGCAGGCATGTATTCACTGGCAGAAATTGTAGAAATACCCGCAACAGAACTTAACTCGCTTGAAAGGAGTCGATAATCATTGCCTTGCAATTCGATGTTCACAATATTTTCAGATGTAAAACCATATTCAAATCCCCAGAAATGCCGGATCTGGTTATACATTAAAAGTGAGGTCACGATAAAAAATAAGGAGACCACCAATTGTGAAATACTCAGAATTTTGCGTAATCCCAATTTCCCGGGACGCACGGTATCAATATTTTTCAGGACTTTAACCGGTTGATATTTCGACAAACTTAAAGCAGGAAAAACACCGGCAAGAACCCCGATAAACACAGCAAACCCTGTAAAAATAAGGTAGACCGAAAAAGTTTCCTGTAATTCGAAATTCAAATATCGGTTAAGCCACAAATTCATAAAACCTGATTTAACAACAAAGAGCAGGTTAACTGCCATAACCAGTGCAAACAGCGTTGTAAGTATGGCTTCGCTCAAAAATTGAAAAACAAGGTCTTTGCGTTTAGCTCCACTCACTTTGCGGACGCCAATTTCCTTCGCCCGTGTTAGAGAACGGGCAACGGATAAATTGGTATAATTCAGACAAGCCAATACCAGTACAATCAGCGCCAAAAAAGACAAAAAATAATAGGCCTCAATTGGCAATTTTAAGCTGGCAGCATTGCCAACAAGCCTACCCGGGGTAATTTCCGTTAACTTTTGGCCAATTAGTTTAAAGCTTTCCATATCCTCGATATCTACATATTTACGCGCCACAAGATCGTTGAGAGAGGAGGTTAAGTTACCGTCGTCATTCCCGGGCTTCAGGGTTACATAGGTGTATGCCTTTGAAATACTTTTCCAGTTTTCTGTACTGTTTTTTATTTTATCGTCACCATACAATGCAGGCAAAGATGAGGAGGAAATCAAAACATCGAACTTTAAATGCGACTTGACATTCTTTTTATTAATGACCCCGGTTACTTTATAACTGCCCCATTCAACCGGCGGTGAGCCGATCGTGATAAAGTCCATTTCATACATAAATAGTCCACGATTGGTGAATTCAACGGTTTTGCCAATTGGATTTTGTTCGTTAAATAATCGTTGCGCCAGCTCACTCGTTATAACCATTGAATTGGGGTTTATTAACGCGCTGTTACGGTCGCCTTTTTCCAGTTCATAACTAAACAATTTTAAAAATGATGGCTCGGCAAAAAAACCTCGCATCTCCATCGTTTTCTCATTATAAGTGCCATCGCCGCCAACACCCGTAACCAATTGCGTCACTTCCTCAATGATTGGGTAATCCGTTTTTAAAGTGCCTGCAAGGGGAAAGGAAGTCGTAGCAATCGGGATTGGAAAACCCCCTTTTTGAGATAAAATTCTATAGATTTTATCTTTATTCTCGTGGAATTGATCATATTGTTTTTGGTCGGCCAGCATCAAAATAATAAGCATACAAACCGTCATCGCCACCGCCAAACCAAATATGTTGATAAATGAAAACATCTTATATTTCATGATGTTTCTGATAGCAACTTTGAAATAATTTTTAAACATGATTTTTTCCTCTAAGCGTTTTATCACTCCTTGATTATACAAAAAGCATACCAATGCGGAATCCTGGTAGGGCGGACATGTCTGCCTAAAAGAATAACCGTTTCTATTACAGCAGGTGTACGCGAACGAACAGGATCGCTGCTTTTTAAATAGACAATTGAAAGAAAAAAATGTTTCGGTTGGTTGGACCAGGTTTCCTGCCAGGCATTGCGGGCAGCACCTTTAAACCAGTCCAACCAGGTATGAACAATTAGCGAATCAGGAGCATTTTTTTATTCTGTTGGAATTGACCATTTATCCTTAATCTGTAAATGTAAACACCGCTGGCGAGGTTGGCGGCATCAAAGGCGACGGTGTACGAACCAGATCGTTGAAATGTCTTCACCAACGTTCTGACTTCCTGACCAACAAGATTGAATATCTTAAGTTCTATGTTTCCGGCTTGCGGAATTGAATATGTGATTTTAGTGGTGGGATTAAATGGATTTGGGTAGTTCTGCTCCAAATCAAACTTATTGGGGACAGGTGCTTTAGGTGTTTGTACTGAAGTTATGGAAAGGTCTTCGCTGCGATAAACGCCGTCTTCGGTTCCGGCATACAGACGGCCTGACGGCCCGAAAACGAGATCATTTACATGCAAGTTATCCAGCCCTGAGTTTTGGGGCTGCCAGTCAGCGTCTGCGGTTGGAGATACAAAGACGCCGCTATCGACAGTTGCCGCCCATAGTCGTCCGTCCGTATCGAGAACCAGGTCACGAACCTTGAAATCAGTCAGTCCGTTGTTGAAGTGGAGCCAGTTGCTTCCTCCGTTTGTAGAGTGCATGATGCCGTTGCCAAGCTGCCAATAATCTCCTGTCACAGCGAACAAAGTACCGTTAGGAGTTTCCAACGCGGTCCAAATCGGGCTAAGAATGCCTAGTCCGAGTGAAGACCATGTGGTGTCACCCGGGGCAAGGCGGAAAAGGTCTATAAAAGAGCTTGCAAGAATGGCTCCATTCGGTGTAAGCCGGACAGAATAGATATCAGGACTTACTCCCAAACCAGCTATCATGGAAACCCAGCTGCGGCCACTGTCGGCAGAAACCCCGACGCCAAAACCAAGGGAGGTTGGTCCATGCTCACTAATAAAAAGACGGCCGTCCGGCAAAGCCAGTAACGACCATGCAGCGCTGCGTGGCACAATTTGGCTCCAGGTATTACCGCCATCATGTGAATAGTGAGGTCCTGCGCCGCTAAGACTACGATCGCTTCTAATTGTCATTTGCGATGCAATAAATCGGTTGTTGTCTAATTTCAGAAAGACATGCACAGGTTGTAACGAAGCGCTCAATGGCGGACGAATCGATATCCAGCTTTCACCGCCATCGTTGGAGCAAAAAATCCCTTCATGAGTTGCGGCACAAATCTCGGTCTCGGTTGCACTTAAAGTATTTACATTGCATGGTGAGGCGCCCTCGGTACTTGTACGCTCCCAAAAATTAGTTTGTGAAAACGACGGCGTACTTAACATCAACAACATAAACAAACCAATTATCATAACGGGAATTCTGAGCATGGTTTTTCTCCTTGTTTAATCCGGGGGTTTCTTATTATCATAAAATACATGGTGATTTATCTATTTATTCCCAGCCAAATCTGAGAAACGGGATTCCAAATTTCCAGGAGATTGTATCTTTGAAACCATCATAATGAGATTTTAAAAACTTGCATATCTTTTCTAGGCAATCTATATTATAATATTATGGTTGGAGTGAATGTGTGAACACTTACAAAAGTGGCTCCCCTCAAACCTTCAAATATGTGAGTTCAATTTAACAAAAAGCTAAAGGAATTTTTATGATTTTCTTGATGTCAACAATCATATTAGTAGGAATTTTGTTTGTTTCCTGTGGAATCGGAGCAATCTTCTTTCTAATACATAATCATTGGGTGAAAAATAAAGGGAGAGGTTCTTGGCCGGTATTTTGGTCTATTTTAATAGCTTGCTCAGTCATATTAATTATCTATAGTTACACAACTGAAAATATAACCAACGATATTTATGGGACAATACAAAGACTTTATACTGTAGCAACAGCGCCTGCTATTGGTTCATTTTTTGGTATGTTCGCGCTATTTAAAAAAAGTACTACCCAGCAGGGTGCCCCCAACGAGAAAATTAGTGAAGAAATTAGCGAGGAAATCTACGCCGGTTTTAGGAAAAGATTAGGTGCAGGAATCCTGGATCTGCTCATCATTATCCCGCTCAAGGCTATTTTGGCTTTTTTGCCAAGTAGATTTCCCTCCATAGCAATTGTAACGGTAATTCTATCGAGTTTAATTTTGCCTGTATATATCACTTACTTCCATTACAAATTCGGAGCCACCCTAGGGAAAATGGCCAAAGGAATAAAAGTGACACTTCCCAATAGAAATTCTATTGGCGTAAAGCAAGCGCTACTGCGTTCTTCAGTAGATATTGGCGTTGCATTTATCGCAGTAATCGTTCTATTCAGTGTTGAGACTGATTTAACGGAGCTAGGAAAACATTCAGTGCCCGTATTGCCCGCCTGGTTTGGGGTAATAAATATCTGGGGCCGGTTATGGTACTGGAGTGAATTCATCACGTTGCTCTTTAATAAGCGCAAACGTGCTATCCATGACCTTATTGCAGGAACTGTTGTAATTTATAAAGAACACGCGGAACAAGGCATTCTACAGGAGCCTGCTATATAGTCAGCTAATTATTTCCTTAAAGTCAGCCATTTTAACAAATGTGAAATTAGAATGCGGCATATTTGCACTGATTTTCATTGTCACGAAAATGGTAAAATTGAACCCCACTATACCCACTTGCTTTTGAACTTGCATATTTATTTTGGGTAATCTATATTACAAAACATGATATCTGGAGTGAATATATAGAGGCAAAGTTGGACAACAAAGTTCCAAAAACTGAACTCACCACAACTGAATTTGTGACGGCTATTTCTCACTATTATAGAGGTGAGATGACCCGTGCCAATGTATGGCGCACCCGTTTGGATGTTACAACGAATTGGGCGATCATCACAGCCGCCGCGTTTCTGTCCTTTGGTTTTGGCAGCGAAAACATCTCGCACCTGGTAATTATTCTTGCAACGATTTTTGTCCTCTTTTTCTTAATTATTGAAGCGAGGAGATACAAATACTTTGACCTCTGGCGTTGGCGGATTGCGTTATTAGGCGAAAATTTCTTTGCACCAATTATATCCCCTGACCACGAACCGCTACAAGAGAACTGGCGAGAACTACTGAGCGAAGAATTGCAACGCTCACAATTTAAGATGACCTTCATCGAAGCATTTGGTCGGCGGTTGCGGCGAAACTACATTTGGTTTTTTTTGGTTTTAGGGCTTTGCTGGATCACAAAAGTAGCCATTCATCCCACACCAATGGAATATTTTTCAATATCTGAATTTGTGAACCGCGCCAGAATCTTTCACATTGTGCCCGGGTGGCTTGTGCTCTCCGTTGGCCTTTTTTTTAACGTCCTTCTTGTTCTGGTAGCCATTTACACATCAAAAGCTCGGGAGGTGGCCGTTAGAATTTATCCCGCAGGTAAGAGCAAAGACAGGGCGCGAAACATTTGAAGAATGAAACTGAGCCTTACGAATTGTTGCGGATGAATTAAATGTTTAGAAATTTGATGATAATTCTTCTCGCTTTTTTCTACTCAGACTTTCTGGGTGCACAACAAAAACAAGAACCTCAAAATCCATCACCAATGGTCGAGCATACCAGAGCACATGTGAGAATCGAACCCCAACATTTTCCAGGTTCTACCTTTACTAGCAAAGATATTTTGGAAAAGCCAATTCTGTTTTATTGGCCTGAGAAAGCCGTAGCGGAAGACTCGCTCGATTTACTAATCTATTTTCATGGCTCTGCATTTGTTCCTCAATATGCCGTAAACATTTCACAGAGAATGCTTGCTCTTGCGGTTATCAACCTCGGGGCTGGCTCCTTACGTTATGAAAACTCGTTCAAGAAAAAAGACCGGTTCCACAAAATTGTCGCTGCCTTTCATGATAGCCTAAACTCCGGTTACAGTAATTCGCAACGCCATATCCGAGATATTTATCTCGTTGGCTTTAGTGCGGGGTATGGGGCAATTAGAGCGTTGCTCAAAAACCGCAATGTTCTGGACAGAATAAATGGCGTACTTTTATTAGATGGTCTGCATACCGACTATCTCCCTGAGAACACGCCACTATCAAACGGTGGAAAACTTAATACAGAAAAACTCAAACCATTTATGAACTTCGCAAGCCTTGCAGTTACCGGGACAAAGACGTTCATTATCACCCATTCAGAAATTTTTCCGGGCACCTTTGCGAGCACAACCGAGACGGCGGATTACCTTCTGACCAGGTTGGGTTTGCAGCGCAAAGCGATTTTGAGGTGGGGTCCGTTAGGCATGCAGCAATTGAGTGAAATGAAGCAAGGACGTTTTACAATCCTTGGTTTCGCAGGCAATTCTGCGCCCGATCACATAGATCACCTTCATGGCATGTTCGAATTCATAAAGCTTCTGTGGGAGAGTCCTCTTCGAGTGATCGAGTAATCATGAGATACGCCAAACAGAAGCTAAAGTAGAGTGAGTCGTATCGCCTGGTTTTTCTTTGTTACAAGAATGGTGGAGTTGGGCTACACTTACCCGACTGACTTTAAAACTTGCATTTTTCTATTTAGAAATCTATATTATAGCCGTGAAAAGTGGAGTGAATGTGTAAACTCTTACGATAGTGATGTTCCCAGAATTTGAAGCTGAGGCTCCCATACATAAAAATTAAATTCTTTCAAAAACTTTTTTGATTATCATGTTCAATCATAACTTTTTAGGTAAAACATGAAATATATATCATTTGAAATTTCCTGTTATCGAGGAATTACAAAGCCAATGACTATCAGTTTGGCCAATAATCCACTTCTCCCGCTTATAGGAATAAATGAATGTGGCAAGACAACAATCCTTCAAGCTATCTACTCATTTGATGAAGCTAATGACAATGGATATGAGGGTAAACACCTTAAAGATACTCTAAATCTTTACAAGACCGAAGATGAACAGGAACCCTTAATTACTGCGACTATTGAAACAAATTACTCAAACTTAGAAAAGATAGTAGAAAAATACAATATTTTAAAAGAAGCTGAGGCTGAAGCCAAAGTTAAACCAGCGGCATCTGTGGCAAAAACTGAAGACTTTGAAAAACTCAAAATACCCATCAGTAAAAAAGATTTTTCAAAAAATATTAAAATAGAGAGAAACCTAAGGACGCGTAAATACCAATTCAAAGATGATGAGCTTGAGGCTCTAAATCCAATTGCTGATAAAGTTGTAAAGGAAATGCCTTACATTCTTTATAATGATGACTTTATGGATAGGCCGCCAAATTCAGTAAAAATTCCAGCAGAAGAACCGACAGATTTAACAGAGTGGTTGTCAATTTATGAGCGTCTATTCAATGTTACCAACCCCCAATATAGTCTATTTAAACTTGTCGTTGAAAAAGATCCGCGCAGAAGGGACTCTATAATTTCTGATGTGGAGGAAGAGCTAAATAAACGCTTATCTAAAGCATGGGAGACGTTTCTTTTAAGTAAGCATGGCAAGATAAATGTACGTTTAAAAACTGTAGAAAATAATGACCCCGAAAATCCTTACATACTTGAAGTCCAGATAGTGGAAAAAATCGGAAAAAAGGAACGGTATTTCAATGTTGTTGATCGGAGCAAGGGATTTCTATGGTTCTTTAACTTTGTAATGAAATTGGAATTTAATCCTAAACTGGTAAGTAGTAGAAATGATACAATACATTTATTGGATGAGCCAGGTTCCTATCTTCACTCATCTGCACAGGAGAAACTATGTATTAAGCTCAAAGATATATCCGAGAAAAACGGAACTGTTATATATTGTACGCATTCACATCATTTATTGAACCCTGAGTTTATTCCCCTAAACAAGATATATGTCGTAGAAAAGGAAAAAGAAAAGAATATCAAGGCCATACCTCTGACAAGTTATAAACCCAAAAAAGAGAATCGTAATGCTTTTCAACCGTTAATGGATGCATTACAAATTCCGGCTTTTCAATTTTATAATGATGACAATCCAATAATCGCAACAGAGGGAATATATGATAAGTACATACTCGAGTTATTTGTTAACATTGGCTTTAGTTTTACGGTACTACCTGGTACGGGTGCAGGATCGATTGCAAAAAACATCCAGTTTTTGAATGGTTTCTCAAAAAACTACGTTGCCATCTGGGACAACGATGAAGAGGGTATAAAAGAGTACAAGAAAGCCTGCAAAAATTTTGGAGAAATTGAAGCCGAAAGGTTCGATTTGTTACCGCTAATTAGAAAAAATAGCATGATTATGCAACAAATGTTTGAAGGGGAGGATATAAGCAAAATTCGGAAGTACTTGGAATTATCCGATGAATCTGATTTTGAAAAAACAATCGCGACTCTTTATTTCTCAGTGCCAGAAAAAGGAAAGATAAAAAAATCACTTTCACAGAAAACACAGGAAAACTTTTCTGCACTTGAGCAAATACTTATCAAACGTTTTAAGAAATCAAATGGAATTAGAGATAGAAGGTTTAGATAAAACCTAATATCAGATAGTTTAATTATCAAAGATGAAAGAATGACAACTTATTATCACCTAAAATAGAACGATTTTTTCAGTACCTCAAGTTCGGTTTTAAACCCAACAAATTTCCCCTAATTCAGTATTCGCGAGTTAAAGCCTCCACGCATTCATTTAGTTTACCTGTGCATCCAAATGGATTGTTGTTTCGG
>JAJDAE010000369.1 GCA_029262035.1 Candidatus Zhuqueibacterota bacterium | reverse complement strand
ATTGCTGTAGACGCCTCCGGGAATATTTATGTGATGGGCTGGTTCGGGGATAATATAACATTTGGTATGGGCGAAGCCAATGAGACCACATTGAGCGCGGATTCCGTGGATACATTTTTGGCAAAATATAACGCAGAAGGTTCGCTCCTCTGGGTAGCACAGTCTAATGGCAACTTGATAGAAACCGGGGCTCAAGTTGCATGCGATGCTTCCGGAAACAGTTATATTACAGGGATTTTTGAAGGTTCTGCAACTTTTGGCCAGGGGGAAAATAACCAAACAACATTGAACAGCCTTAGAAATGATATTTTTGTTGCTAAATACGATGTAAATGGTCTGTTACTGTGGGCCAAGCGAGCCGGTGGTTCAGGTTTTGATTTCGGGCATAGTGTGGCTATTGATGCTTCCGGAAATAGCTATGTAACAGGATCATTTGAAGGTTTGGCAACCTTTGGAATAGGTGAAACCAACCAAACCATTCTTAGGAGTACGGGTGGTTCTGATATTTTTGTAGCTGCATACAACAATGATGGTCTACTTCTACGAGCTGTACACGCGGGAGGTTCACGTTTTGATATGGGCTCAGGCATCGCAGTGGGGCCTTCCGATGACATTTATGTGACGGGCCGGTTTCACGAATCCGCAATTTTGGGTGAGGGAGAACCTAATGAAACCACTTTGAATAGCGCTGGTATTACAGACATTTTTGTAGCCAGGTTTTCGCCCGGGGCACCTACCAGCGCAGATGGAGTCACTGCTGGTGACGACGATTTCCATTTAATTCAAAATTACCCGAACCCGTTCAATCCGACCACTACCATTTCTTATAGTTTACATAAATCAGGTCATGTTAAAGTGAGCATCTATAATGTGCTCGGCCAAAAAATAAAAATGCTTTTGGATGAAAACCAAAAAAGCGGCAACCATCGCCTGCAGTGGGATGGCACAAATAATAGCGGGTTAAAAGTAACCAGTGGTGTCTATTATTATAGAATTGATGCCGGTGATAAAAGAGTGGTTAAGTCGATGTTGTTGGTTAAATAAGTTCCTTAATTGAAGATAGAAGAGAGCATTTTTTATATGGAAGGAGAATTATATATGTATACTCAACAAGTGCCTTTGCAAACTAAAAAGATTATCCTCATTGTTCTGCTAGGTTTTCTACTTCTCCCTTTTTTTGCCGGTGCTGTCGAGGCGCAGAATTTATTTTGGGTCAGGCAGGCTGGCGGCCCCGAAAGAGATATAGGTAGAATTGCAGTAGATGCTTCCGGCAACAGTTATATAGCCGGAAGCTTCCGAGAGTCAGCAACCTTTGGACCGGGAGAAGCCAATGAAACCATCTTGACAAGTGCGGGTATAAGTGATGTTTTTGTAACTAAGTATAACTCCGGAGGTTTGCTCTTGTGGGCAAAACAGGCGGGCGGGTCTGAAACAGATGAAGGATCTGGTGTTGCAGCAGACGCTTTCGGCAACAGTTATATAACAGGTGGATTTGAAGGGACTGCCACTTTTGGAGCGGGGGAAACCAATGAAACCACTTTGGCAAGTATTGGTCCCGTTGATATTTTTGTCGCTAAATACAATGCGAACGGTATGCTGCTATGGGCCAAACGGGCGGGAGATGTCGACTCAAACGAACACAGTGGCGCCATTGCCGTTGACGCTTCTAACAACAGTTATGCAGTCGGTTTCTTTTTTGAATCCGTCACATTTGGAGCGGGTGAAGAAAACGAAACGACACTCAACAGTGCGGGTTTGGCAGACTTTTATATGGCGAAGTATGACGCTGATGGCTTGCTGCTCTGGGCGAAAGCGGCTGGTGGTTTATCTTTTGATTTCGTGGCAAGTATCGTTGTGGATGCTTTCGGCAACAGTTATTTAACAGGTGAATTTCTAGGGGCTGCGACTTTTGGAGCGGGGGAAACCAATGAAACTACTCTAATCAGTGCGGGTTTGGATGATATTTTTGTAGCCAAGTATAGCGCTGACGGTTTGCTCTTGTGGGCAAAACAGACTGGCGGTTCCGAATCAGATTCAGGAATTAGTATTGCGGTTGATGCTTCTGGTAACAGTTATGTAACTGGCGAATTCACTGGGTCTGTGACTTTTGGAGCGAGTGAAATCCATGAAACCACGTTAAGTAGCGCTGGTTCTACTGATATTTTTGTGGCCAAGTATGACGCCGACGGTTTGCTCTTGTGGGTTAAATCGGCTGGCGGCTCGGCTCTTGATGTAGGCTCTGGAATTGTCGTAAATGCTTCCGGTACCAGCTATGTCGCTGGCAACTTTCAGGGGTCTGCGACTTTTGGAACGGGTTCGGCCAATACATTAACTACCGAACGCATTAGAGGCCTTTTCCTGGTTAATTATGATACCGACGGCTTACTCTTACGAGCAAAAAAAGCGGGCGATGGCAATGGCTCCGGTGTTGGAGGTTTTAGTGCCAGAATTGGGCTAGATACCTCGGACAATATTTATATGAATGGCCAATTCGCAGGGTCTATGACCCTTGAAGGTGGCGAAACCACTGAAACTACTTTGACCAGTGGAGGTTTAAGTGACATTTTTGTGGCCAAATATGGAATGGGAGCCCCAACAAGTGTGAACGAAACTTCAATTCTGATAAATGATTTCAAGTTGGCTCAAAACTATCCAAACCCCTTTAATCCTACTACAACCATTTCTTACGAGTTGCAAGAGACCGGCCTTGTTAGGGTGAGCGTTTATAATATGCTTGGCCAAAAAATAAAAACGCTTTTGGATGAAAACCAAAAAAGCGGCAACCATCGCCTGCAGTGGGACGGCACAAATAATAGCGGGTTAAAAGTAACCAGTGGTGTCTATTATTATAGAATTGATGCCGGTGATAAAAGAGTGGTTAAGTCGATGTTGTTGATTAAATAAGTTGAAGTGAAAAGTATAGTGAGAAAGCGAAGAACGCGCCCTATTTTGACGTTCTTCGCTTTTGTTGTCTTTGAAATTAAAGCAAACAGTCTCTCCGCGTGTAATAGATCAGATTATGCTTCAGGGAGTTTTTATAATCTGCTTGGGCAAAAATAGAGATACTTTTGAAAAACCAAGCTTTTTTGTAGCCAAGTATAACGTCAGTGGGATATTGATGTGGGCCAAGGGAGCCGGTGGTATGGGATTCGACGAAGGACAAGGTATTGCGGTAGACACTTCCGGGAATAGTCATTTTCTTGGCTGGTTTGAAGGTAGTGCCACATTTGGTATTGGCTGGATCAATGGGATGTGAAGAACGGCCACACAAAGTTACTTGTAAACAATCGGTATCTAATTTAGGTTAGCGAGAGTGGGTAGGTCGCCCTGAAAGTGGTACCCTGGGTTTCCAAAGATGTAAACGACACCTCACCCTTGAGATAACGGTCCGTCAGCAGTTTCATGCTGTAGGTTCCTAATCCACGGCCGCCACCCTTAGTTGAAAAAGAGCGCTGAAACACCTGCAATTGTACTTCGCGCGGCATGAAGGTCGGGTTGTTGACCCAGAACTCAATACGATTGTCCTTTCTTTGGCATCCCATGGTAACGGTATCTCCTTCCCTTGATGCTTCGAGAGCGTTCTTGACCATGTTGCCAATGACGCGTGAAATCAGAGTTTCGTCACTTTCGAATTCCACTGCTACCGCTTCTGAATCAATCTGCATGTGGCGGTCTTCACAAATATCGTGCGCTTCATATATTTCACGGACGGCATTGAGCAAATCCATGGACTGAATCGTATCGACACCAACCTGAAGCTCATCGCTTTCCGCTGCGTTCAGCATTCGTTGAGTTTTGATTTCTTGAACGAGTCTTTCGCTGACTCTGTACACCGAACCACTTAGCTCAGCCATCTCATCTTCGTCCGCTTCAATCAGTAGTTCGGCAAGTCCTTGCAGGCCTCCAGCCGTGTTGAGTACATCATGGAAGAAGGTACGTTCGAGCACATGGCGGCGTTTTTCATGGCTTATATCGGAGACTGAGAATACGGTAAATCGCTCGCCTTCGACTTCTAAAGGTGTCGCGATCACCCTCAAATCCAGTGCTTCGCCAGATGTTGCCTGGAGAACTCTGCACTCCTGAACGTCTTTTATTCCTGCTTGACTTTTCAATATGGCCTTAACGGCGCCACAGGTGCTGCAAAATTCTGTTGTTCCACACCCCCCTTTGGTTTTTTTGGCGTGAATACAGTCCAAAACCTCTCCTGGCCGTAATCCAAAAACATTATCTACTTCGGGGATTCCGAGCAGGTTGAACAGTAGTTGGTTTGAATAAATGATTTGCCTATGTTCATTCAGAACCAATACGATGTCAGTTACAGCATTGGTGATCATGTTTATGAGTGGCTCATTTTCAACGATAATCGACTGCGCCTTCACGACTTCAGTCGATGTTCTTTCTGCAGGTGCAAATTCCGTTGGAATTTTATTATCGGTCATTTCTCTCGCCATATTTGGTATGTTCTATTACAAACATATCGACCTTCCATGCCTCAACATTAGTGAAATCGACCAACTCAAAGAAAGAGCAGTCTGAGGTATCACCGTGGCAATACGCTCGGGAGTATCCTGTTTCGATCCGACTTTACCATGCGGCGCTCCAAAGAAGAATCCACGAGGGACTTCCTCTCCAGACGCAACAACATGCCATAAATTTCGGGTACGAATCCGTGCAGTAGAGACGCGCTTAGCTATGTGAAAATCTCCTTGCGCTGTAATTCCCCCAATCTTCACCTACTGGTGTTTCTGAACTAGCTCAGACCACTGTTTTGAAGATGAGGTGTTGTGATTCACAATTATGGGTGACATTGTCTATATTTTTGATGTGAAAACCGAGTTGACTCAAGGGATTGGCCTGATTTTCGAACTAAGAGATTATCGACGTCTTTTTAATTAAATTATGCTCAGTGCACCGAAACCCCGCTGCTCCTGAACAGGCGTGTTATTCGCCCACAACAGACAAATACTCCTGCCATGGGCCTATGTCTTCTTTATACTGTTTCGCCATAACCCGGGTTATCTGCCGAATGTGACCGAGGTCATGAGCCACCCAGGTCGCAAGCAACTGCTTCAGTGTTACCCGGCCAAACTCAGGATGTATTCCGGTTTTTTTTAGGTTGCTTTCGGTTATATTTAATCTCCGCAACTCCTCCAAATTTTGCCGACGTAGTTTCGAAAATTCATCCAGCAATTGTTTCATGGTTTTCCCTTTTGATATTTTTTCTTGTGCGAACCTGTCAAAAGGTTCAAAGGGTTTTGTTTCCCCATACTCTAAAATGATTTTGGACCGAACCACCCAATCCGTTTTTTCACCATGGATTAGATGCCCGACATTATCAAAAGGGCTCCATGAATCACCACCCTCATTTTGTTTAATCCAACTGTCCGATAGGCCGGCCAGGAGACTTTGCAGAACGGCCGGCGTTCTTTCTAAAATTTCAAGACCTTTTTCTAAACTAAAATTTTGCATACATCACCTTCTGATATTTTCCTTTACTCCTCCCGTTCAATCCTCAAAACCCTCGGTTTAATCCCGCCGCCCGGATAGTAAAAGTGGATGTCAACCTTTTTGCTGATTTCACCATTCCGTTGGGTACAAATGCTTACGACGAAGACCTTATCCTCTTCAGTATTAAATTTTTCAGGGCTTAAAAAGTTATCCAATTCACCCTGCCAGTTTTGGGAAATTATAATTGCAGGAATTGAGGATGCACCACTGCTGATCATTTTATTGTTTTTGTGAAGAATCCGCCACTGGTAGGTTGTACCCTCGGATGATTCAAGGCCGCCGTCTATAGTTAAATCACTAAAGACAAAAAATATCTGCTTGTCCGCATCAATTTCAAACCTAAATTTGTCCAAAGGATTGATTCGAGAAAAGTAGTAACGACCGACTTTATCGCGCCGCTCAATTAAAACTTTGACCATATAAGTTTCTGCCTCGGGATCGGAAATCTTTGCTTCTTTTACAATGGCTGCAATGGCCTCGTCGCTGAAAGACATTACAATTTTAGCGCCCCAGTAATTGTCGCGTAAGGTTGCTGCGGCAAAGGCAGCATTGGGATGAGATGTGTACCAGTGCCCGCCATCAAATCTATCCGAGCGCCAGGTACCCAAAGCCGTGTATTTAGGGTTTTGCCATTTCCGCCCGTCAAACTCCCATTCTTTTGTATAAAATCCTAATCCCAAAAACGACAAACCTATTGTGCGCAAATCAACCAGAAATTCATTGCCATGCTTGGGGCGATGCGGACTGCCGGAGTTGCTGCCCAGCGTTGAGCCCATATCGATGAGGTAATGTTTCAGGTACTTGCCGCCGGTGTTTTTGTTTTCTGTATAAACGCACATGGTGTTGGCAATGCGCCGATCCGTGTCGTTTATCCAGGAGCCGATAACCCGCAATCCGCGCAGCTCACGGCGATCTTCGTGATTGACTTTGTCATTGGGGTCATCGCTGCGCCGACCGTGCCAGTAGAAAACTCCGTGCGGGATACCATCGACATATTGGCTGGCGGTGCACCTGATTTTGCCATCAGGAGTCCGGGGCCTGCACTCCAGAATTTTGTGGATGTCTTGCATGGTCATCGGGCGTTTGCGGCCCTTATCAAGTACCTGGGTGCCTTCAGCGATTTTAAGATTATCGGGGTCAATAAATCCAACGGTATTTTTTGGAACGTTGTAGCCTGCTGCGTACAAAATTTTGGTGCTGATGATTTCGGCAGCAGACCCCATTTCCCAGTACTGGGGATTATCAAATTTTATGATAAACCGCTTCCCTGTAATATCCTTGATAGTGAAACCTTGTGATGCGCCGGTAAATTTCCCTGAAACGATGGTCAAAGTGCCGCTATTATCGGGTCCGTCGTTTTCTGTGCTGGGGCCTGCTGCCAGCTGGTCTAACGTCATCGGGTTGTGAAAATTCCGGTTGGTGTACCAACTGGAATTGGGCGCTTCATCCAACGCATTAATGTTGTCCGCCTGCCGTTCGCTGCCGCCAAATATTTTACCGGCTTTGCGGGCAGTCCAGTTTAAGTCGAGCGTCTTTTGGATGGGGTAGAGAAAAGTCATGTTGGTTCTGTCCCAGTACCATTCTTCGCGGATATTTTTCGGTTTTGAAATGTCTTGGTTATCGGGGTCAAATGTTTTTACAGGCGCGAGTGTTGTTTTATGTCCGGCACATGCAGCGCAAAGTAGGACAATAAAACAGCAGATACTTTTATCAATCGTCATTCTCATATTTCTTCCCTGTCCTTGGTGGGTAATACTTGCAGGTAGAATCTAAAAGTCTCTTTGCTCCAGCCAAGACCAAGGTTCATGCCGATGCCTGTTGGTGAAGCAAAACGGATACCGGTTCCGTAGCCGGTGTGAAAGCGATCTAAGCCGATGTCTTCAAATCCGTTAAAAACTTGTCCTTTGTCAAGGAAGAAAAATCCGTCGAAATTATCCCAAATCGGGTAGCGGTATTCAATGTTAAATAATAGTCGGCCTCGTCCACGAAAACGCTCATTATCAAAACCACGCAGGTTGAAAGGACTGCCAAGCTTGCTCAAATCGTAAAACGGAATTTCTTTGCCGTTGAGGCGATCGCGTTTTTCAGCAAGGCCGCGAATATAAAATCGGCGGTTTTTAGCCATAAACGGCACCGGGATATAGTGTTCCGCCATGAGCTGAAGTCGTTGATACTCGTACAAATTATTATTCAGGTCATTGTGGTAGTCGTAAAAGAATTTCAAGTAAGTGCCGGTATTGGTGCGCATGCCTTTGTTGGTGAAATCAAATGCAACAGTGCCGCCAACAGAAAACATCGTGTTAAGTCCCAACCCGGTAAGGCCGGCGTTTACGAAGTCGCTCGCGTTTTGGGTTTTATCAGCTTTCGTGTCATAGTGTCGAATGGTTGTCGTTAAGCGAATTTCCTGTTTTCTGCCCAAACCGCCGTAGCCGATTGTAAACCTGCCGCCGCCTTCACGGGGATTGTAATTCAGGGTTGAATCCGGATTTCCACCGTTGCCACCCATAAAAAAATCCTGTTCATCATCCAGGAAAAAATCGCCCTGAATTTGGTAGAAAAGAGTTTCTGTGCCGAAAGCATGGGGTTTTGTAAATAAGGAGCGGGCCGTGATATTGTCTAAGGCATTATATTTGAAGGTGCCGTTGTATTTTTCACCGCCGCCAAATAGGTTGTTATGAAATAACAGGGCGCCAAAACTCGATGGCACATTCAATCCAAAACCGACGATTGGAAAAATACCGGCTGTTCCGGCATCATTCATAAAAACGCCTTGTACCCGGTCAAAAACATGCTGATGATCAGCCCAAACCAGAGTCACTCTAAGCGGGGTCATGGCAATTTTCCAAGCTGTTGAGGGCAAC
>JAJDAE010000368.1 GCA_029262035.1 Candidatus Zhuqueibacterota bacterium | reverse complement strand
TATCGCGGCGCTGCCCGGCCTGAATTGCAAGGCGCCTACATTTACGGAGATTTTTGCTCCGGCCGCATCTGGATGCTGCGATATGAAAATGGTCAGGTCACTGCTGATTCTCTACTTTTGAATACGAACCTCAATATATCTTCCTTTGGCACAGATGAACAGCAGGAACTTTACGTAGTTGACTTTTCCGGAGCCATCTATCGTTTTAACGACAGTACTTCCACCGGGATAAACGAGGAGCTAAAAGAGGCTCCCGGAAAAATTTCACTTACCCAAAATTACCCCAACCCGTTTAACCCTACAACCACGATCAACTATTCGATTCAAAACAAACAGGCTGTTCTGATTGAAATATTTAACAGCCTGGGGCAAAAAATTACATCACTTGTAAACAGCACACACACCGCTGGGGAACATTCAGTTTTTTGGGATGGACAGAATGACGAGGGAGAAAAAATGCCATCCGGAAGTTACTACTATCAACTTACAGCCGGACATCAAGTTACTGTTAAGAAAATGATTATGTTGAAATAAGCACCGCTAATTGCTTCAAAAACAAAATAGTTAAGCATAAAAAATTTAGTGGCATTTAGTAAAAAAGTGTTGTATATTTACAGTCAAATTAGATTTCCCAAGAAAGGATCAGTAATGGCAGCAAAAGAAAAAAAAGATGATATAGTTAACGATGAAACAGTAACTGCCGAACCTCCAAAAAGAAAACGTGGTAGACCGCGCAAAACCGAAGCAGATGGAACTGAGGCTGTTGCCAAGCCCAAAAAAACTACTCGTAGAGGAAAGTATGCCTGGCCAACTCTCATGGATAAGTTAGAAGATGAAGAAACGGCGGTTGATTACAATATTAAGTCAGACTTTTCAGAGATAAGTGCAATCCGTCATAAAAAGTTTGGTATTGGTTTTGTTCTCAAGGTTCTTGATGTAAACAAAATTGAAGTTGTTTTTGAAGAAAACAAGAAAGTATTAGCCCAAAACTGGGAATAGATTTTTAAAGTTTTTTTTCAAAAGCTTTCTAAAAAGTCATCCGATATTTAGTAATGAAGATTAGTTCATTGTTGAATTTTGGTCGCCTTTATAGGAAGCTTTTTTTATGTTTATTTATGAGGTGTAATTAATGGCAACTGTTGTTCCAAAACCAGAGATAGGCAAAGAAGTTGAGGCATATTGCAATAAATGTAAATCAGAAATGGTCCATGTGGTAACCAAAATAAAAGACAATGTGATCAATAAAGTTTTTTGTAAAGGTTGTAATGGAACACACTCCTACAAAAATGCTAAAGCGCCCACCTCAAAAACAACAAAAAAGACCGGTACAACCCGCGGCAGAAGAAGCAAAAACTGGAATACTTTGATGTCCGAAGTTTCACAAGACGAAGTTGTTGACTATGATATCAGGAAAGACTTCACCGATGTTCGGGCGATTCAGCATAAGTCATTTGGTGTAGGCTGTATCACAAAAGTTATGGATGTAACAAAAATCGAAGTGGTTTTTGAAGGAGAGTTAAAAATTCTGGTTCATAACTGGCAGTAAATATATTGCTTCAAAAACAATTAAAACAAGAATTTGCTCAGAGTAGTTCTATGTTTTTAGTACTATTTTGTTTAGAACAAATAAAAATCTACTAGCGCAAAACTCATCAGAAAACTCCGTTAATAAAATATTTTTACCTTCTTTCAAAAAAGCATAAATTGGGATCTGCTCCTTCCCATATTTATACCGGGAAGTATTTTTCTGCTTTTCTCTGCGTGCTTCGCGCCTCTGCGTTAAATCTTTTTGATTGCGGCAAAGAGCCGAACTGGAACATCAGTATAAATTTGCGCCTTTATTTCGCGGCAAAAGGCTCAGCAAATCATTTCCCTTTCAACTCAATTAACGTTACTTCCGCCGGTGCTCTGTAACGCAAAGGAACAAACGTAAATCCCAACCCATTGTTAATACTCACCATCATTTTTTCAACTTTATGAAATCCACGGTAGAAGGGAGTTTCAAACTTCGCAAGAGCAAACGTAAGTCCGAAAGGCCGAAGAAGTATTTGCCCGCCATGTGTGTGGCCCGCCAACAAAATTTGATAGCCGCGTTCGGCAGCCAGTTCAATTACCGTTTCTGTTGGTTGATGTGAAATTAAAATATCTACAGATCCGCGGGGCTGATGCCCCATCAGGAAAGTCAGGTCATCAAGAAGTGGGCGCTTTGTATAAGTATTTGTCAATGCGGTAATCATCAAGCCGTGCCCGCCTACATAAACAAACTCATTTACATCCTCCAACACTTGTATATCATAATGTTTTAACGCGGCGGTAACCGCTTCGCTATCCAGGCGGCAATCGTGATCGCCTAAACATGCGTACATTTTGTGCGTGGGCTTTATTTTCCCCAAGATATTAGCAGCCATTTTAATATCATTTTTATTTGTACCGATAAGATCGCCGGTAAAAAAAACAATATCGGGATGGAGCTTATTGACCTTTTTAACATACCTGGTTATTTTCTTTGACTTAGTCCGTTTATCCGCATGAATATCACTGATATGCACAATTCGAAGCTTATCTAAATTATCCGGCAGATCTTTGACTGTGTAAACAACTCTTGTAGTTTTTACCCGGATTGAGTCTGCAAATAGCCTGACCAAAACATAAAGTGAAAAGAAAACAAACATGGCTAACGTGATGCTGTACTCAAAAACGATCCACTGGGTTTTAATTTGAGAATACAAAGGATAGATCGGATATTTGATAATATCTATAAAAACCAGCCACGGCAAAACTTCCACCAATATCAATGCTCCGTACCAGAACGGATACGCCAGCAAAATATCCATCACACGATTGCTTTTTTCAGCAATTTTCTGTGAACTTTCTTTTCTTATAGCTCTCAATAATAGAATGAATATTGGGTACAAGTTAAAGATGGCCAGAATTGCCAGCAAAGTGGTTTTTAAAACAAAAGCATCGAGTGAAAATGCATACTCAATTGTATGGTACAATTTCCAGCCAATGTAGATTTCACCCAGTAACACCAGTGGCGAAAAGACCAACAAAATTCTGATTAAAAGGGGCATAGTTTTTAGTTTAATATTGAAATACGATTAACTGCTTTTCCGAACTTTTACTTGATTTTATAGCTATTATTTATATTTTGAATTTGCCTGTTTTGAGTACAGAGACATTCACTTTCACAAAAAAATTATACTTCAGTTTTCGGTACTTTCTAAAGGCATTCGATAAATGTATTCAGAAAAGTAAGAATTTATTTTTTCAATTTCAAAATTTTTCTTGGGAGACAGCAAATTGCAGCAAATAGATTTCAACAAAATTATTGCAGAAGAATTAAACGTTAGAAGCGAACAAGTTAAGTCTACCGTCGAATTGCTGGATTCCGGTAATACAGTGCCATTTATTGCACGCTACCGCAAAGAAGTTACGGGCACTTTGGATGAAGTCCAGATTCGGCAAATCGAAGATCGTATCCGCTATCTGCGCAACCTGCATGAACGCAAAGAAACTGTCCTGGAGTCCATAGAAAAACAAGGTAAGCTAACGCCGGAATTAAAACAGAAAATTGAAAAAGCCAGTACGCTGCAGGAAGTTGAGGATCTCTATTTGCCTTACAAACCCAAGAAACGTACACGTGCAACCATTGCCAAAGAAAAAGGCCTGGAACCTCTGGCCGAGCTAATGTTGTTACAGGAATTACAGGATGGCATCCTTGAAGAAATCGCCGCGCCTTACATCGATGCCGAAAAGGAAGTAAACACATGGGAAGAAGCCTTTGCCGGTGCACGCGATATTGTGGCGGAAACTATCGCGGAAGACGCCGATATCCGAAAAGAGATTCGAGGATTTACTTTCAGAACCGGCCTGTTTACTTCAAAAGCCCGGAATGAAAAGGAATTAGCGGTTTACGAAATGTATGCCGACTTCAGCGAAATGGTTCGCCATATTGCGCCGCACCGGGTGCTTGCCATGAACCGGGGCGAGCGCGAGGGCATTCTCCGAGTCAGGATTGCCGTGGACGAAACCGAATCCCTCGACCGTATTTCGCGGCGGTATATTACCAATCCAAAATCTGTTTTTTGCGAGCAGTTACAACTCACTATTGCCGACAGCTACAAAAGATTGATCGCCACGGCGATTGAACGCGAAATTCGCAATGAAATAACCGGCACTTCCGATGAACACGCCATTACGGTTTTTGCCGAGAACGTAAAAAATTTACTGCTTGCGGCCCCGGTACGCGATAGAATCATCATGGGCATCGACCCGAGTTATCGCACCGGTTGTAAGGTAGCCATAATCGATGAAACCGGAAAATACCTCGAAGGCATCACGATTTATCCGCATCAGCCTAAAAATCGCTGGGATTACTCCAAGCAGCAGCTTAAAGAGCTCATCGAAAAAAATAAGGTAAATATCATCGCCATTGGAAACGGCACGGCCTGCCGCGAAACCGAGCAGCTCACCGCAGAAGTGATCTCTGAGTTAGAGCAGGAAATTTACTATGTGATAGTGAGCGAGGCCGGAGCGTCTGTTTATTCTGCCTCCGACGTCGCCATCGAGGAATTCCCGGACCTGCCGGTTGAAATGCGTGGCAATATTTCCATTGCGCGGCGGCTGCTCGACCCAATGTCCGAATTGGTCAAAATCGATCCAAAGGCCATCGGCGTGGGTCTATATCAGCACGATGTTAATCAAAATCATCTCGCTGAATCATTGGACCGGGTGGTTGAGTCAGCGGTGAACTACGTGGGTGTTGATCTAAATACCGCCTCAAAATCTCTGCTAAAATATGTCGCCGGCATTAATAGTCGCACGGCGCAAAACATTGTGGAGTATCGTGAGCAAAAAGGCCGTTTCAGCTCACGCACCGAACTCAATGATGTGAAAGGGCTTGGCGCGACAGCATTTACCCAGGCTGCCGGGTTTCTGCGCATTCCCGATGGCGACAGCTTCTTCGACTCAACAGCCGTTCACCCGGAATCCTACCAGGCCACCGAAACATTGTTAAAACGGTTGAGTTTGAAAGAAACCGATATCCGCGCAAATGGTCAGGTATTGCGTCAAAAAATTACCGGGGAAAACCTGAAATTTCAAGACTTAGCCACAGAGTGCGGCGTTGGCGTACCAACTCTCGAAGACATTATCGACAGCCTTGAAAAGCCCAATCGCGACCCGCGTGATGCAATGCCCAAGCCAATCCTGCGCAGTGACATTCTTAAACTCCAGGACTTGAACATAGGCATGGTTTTAAAAGGTACCGTGCGCAACGTGGTTGATTTTGGCGCATTTGTAGATATTGGTCTAAAAACCGACGGCCTGGTTCATAAAAGTCAAATGTCGGATAAATTTGTTAAAAACCCGATGGAAGTCGTTGCAGTCGGCGATGTGGTAAATGTTAAAATTCTGAAAATCGATGAACAAAAGGGCCGGATTTCCCTGAGTATGAATGTGCAGGGGTAGAGATATAATCTCCGGGGAGAAGGTTTGGGAATCATCAAATTCATAAATCTGTTCAAATATAGTGAATATCAGTTTTATTTTTACCTGCCGAAGCATCAAGACGACTGACCGTAAAACGGAGATAATATGCCAAAACGCATTGGAGTCGGAGACCTCGCGCCGGATTTTACTTTAACCGATCAATCTGAAAAATCTATCAACCTGAAAAAAATCTTCGAACAAAAATGTGTTGTTTTTTTTTTCTACCCGAAAGATTTTGCAAATTTATGTACCACGCAGGTTTGTTCCTTTCGTGATAATTATGAAGTTTTTCAGGGACTTGGCGCCGAAGTGCTCGGCATCAGCGCCGATAATCCTGCGACCCATCAGCTGTTTTCAGAAAAGTACAGACTTCCCTTTTCAATTCTAAGCGACCACGGCGATGCAGTGCGAAAACTCTATGGTGTGGTCTCTTCCCTGGGTTTTTTAATCGCGGGCAGGGTCACTTACATAATTGATAAACAGGGCGTTGTTCGCAGCATGTTTTCTTCTCAAGTTCGAATCAAGTCACATATCGAGGAGGCATTTGAAATTTTGAAACAGCTTCAGTAGAAATTTTTAAAATAGATAGATTTTGTTATAAAAAAAATGCACAATAAAGCAGCTGTCTCCTAAACAAAAAGGAATTTATTTTAAATAGCGCAGTAGTGTATATAGACAGATTTATCTACCTTAAAAATAAGTGCAGATTTCATGGAAATCAAAGTATGTAATTTTATGAAGCAATCTTAGTCAATCGGATTTTTGAAATAGAAACTCTGAGTAAAAATAGATTCGTTATCTTATTTTATGACTTTTTAAACTCACAATTAAGGTGAAACAATGAAAAACTCTCCCGTAGTTCTCTCGTTTTTTTTACTATTTTTAACAACGTTCGGCTTTACCAAAGAAAAAGAAGATCAACGTACTTTTGTTGCAAAATCCAATGCAGCGCAGTTAAGCCAAAATACGACCAATCGAACGTTGGTTAACGTTGGCCAGATGGCCATGTGGATTCATTCCAATGGGCTTTCTGCTCATAAATCATCACCTGTAGGTAGCGGGTTATTTTTCCCGCGTGGAAGTAATCCCTCAACCGCTGCTATTTTCCAGGATGGACTCATCTGGGGCGGGCGGGTACAGGAAGGTATTGAGCCTAAAATAAGAGTCGGTGGCGCACAGTACGCCGTCGGCCATGTTGCCGGCGCTATAATATCTCCAGGTGTGGCGGAAGATAAAACAGACCCGTCAGTTGACCGCGTTTGGCGCATTCGCCGAGATTTTACCACGGCTGACCTTACCCTGGATGCTGCCGAGTTTAACAGCATTCAAATTTCTGAAATTATACCCGGCCAGATTCAACAAATACGTGATATTTACCGGCAGGACTGGCTGGATTGGCCAGCTCAAAAAGGCGCTCCCTTTTACGATGCCGATGGCGATGGTGTTTATAATCCTGATTTTAAAAATGACGGTTCCCCTAAATTAGCTCCCGCCGATGGGGTTGAGTTTAACCCAACTATTCACGCCGATGAACCCGGCTATGCAAATGCCGACCAGGTTGTCTGGTTGGTTACAAATGACCTGG
>JAJDAE010000367.1 GCA_029262035.1 Candidatus Zhuqueibacterota bacterium | reverse complement strand
GCTGGGCCAAGCTGTGATTGTGCCTGCGGTTTTACCATGCGGCGACTGCGATTTCTGCAAGACGGAACGGAGTAATATTTGCCGAAACCAACTGATGCCGGGCAATGATTTCGATGGTGGCTTTGCCTCACATGTTGTGGTCCCCTCCCGTTTTATCTGTCCGGTTCCGGAAACAATTCTTGAAGATTTCCCATTGGAGGTTCTTTCTGTTATCGCAGATGCTGTTTCCACGCCCTATCAGGTTGTAGAGAAATCTGAGCTACGCAGTGGTGATTTTGTAATTGCAATCGGTGTTGGCGGGATTGGCAATTATGGGGCTCAACTCGCTAAAAATCATGGTGCAAAAGTGCTGGCGTTGGATATTCATGATAAAAAACTTGAACTGGTGAAAACGGCAGGTATTGATGCAGTTCTGAATATTAAAGGACTCGACTCCCGTGAAGTAAAAAATAATGTTAAAGAAATCGCCCAAAACCTGGGTGCCCCGAAATTCGGCTGGAAGATTCTGGAAATGTCTGGCACAAAAGCGGGGCAGGAGCTCGCGTTTAATTTGATCACATTTGGCAGCACCTTGTCAATTGTTGGATTCACCATGGATAAAGTTGATATCCGCGTGAGTAATCTTATGGCGTATGACGCAAAAATGATCGGCACTTGGGGATGCCGCGCTGAGCTTTATCCGGAAATTTTACAGCTTGTGGCTGAAGGTTCAGTCAAAATAAAACCATACACCGAGACTTTCCCAATGTCGCAAATTAATGAAATTTTTCAAAATACGCTTGAGTATAAATACATTCATCGATCTGTTCTAGTGGCGGATTTTAAATAATTTAATGGATTTTTACTAAACAACTAATTTCATGGTTCGACTCCGCTCACCATGAAGCTACGCATTAAATAATATTTATTAAGTTGCACGATTCTTCACCCTGAGCGGAGTCGAAGGGTAAAGTTGGAGTAAAGTTATTTTGCAGAAGTTAAGATAATTTAAAATAACGAGGAAATCATGCATGAATTAAAAAATCATGATGTTACAAAAACTGAGTACACAGACATAATCTATGAAAAGAAACCATGTCTGGACAAAGCAGGACAACCGATTCACGGCCTCAACAATGCCTGGATAATTCTTAATAATGCTGCCCAATATAATTCTTATACGACGCAAGCGGTGAAAGAAGTTATCCTTGCTTTTCGGCAGGCTTCTAACGATCGCTCGGTGGGTTCGGTCATCTTTACAGCGGTGGGTAATAAAGCATTTTGTACTGGCGGAAATACCAAAGAATACGCTGAGTATTACGCCGGGAATCCGCAGGAGTATAAACAGTACATGCGCCTCTTTAATGATATGGTGTCTGCCATTCTCATGTGCGACAAGCCGGTGATTAATCGGGTGAACGGCATGCGTATCGGCGGCGGACAGGAAATCGGTATGGCATGCGATTTCTCAATTGCCCAGGATCTGGCCAGATTTGGCCAGGCGGGACCAAAACATGGCTCAGCTCCGGATGGAGGCTCCACAGATTTCTTACACCTTTTTATTGGCGTGGAAAAGGCCATGTACTCTTGCACCGCGTGCGATCCCTGGAGTGCCCACGAAGCCTATCGCCATGGCTTGCTGACAGAGATTGTTCCGGCGCTAAAAGTTAATGGCGAATTCATTGCCAATCCGCTCGTTCATACCGCCAAGTGGGTGAACGCCAAGGGTGATATCATTTATGGTTTGCCCAAAACCGGGGATGATTTGCAAGCTGCAAAAGGGGCGTTAAAATCCGGAGAAGTCGATTTTTCTCTGTTGGACGAAGCCGTTGAAAAATTGGCAACGAAATTACTTTACACTTTCCCAAATTGTCTCAGTAAAACCATCAATTCCATTCGCAAGAAAAAACTTGAGCATTGGGATAAAAACAAAGAGAGCAATCGTGATTGGCTGGCCTTGAACATGATGACGGAAGGCAAAGCCGGATTCAAAGCTTTTAACGAAGGACCGAGGGACAATCGTGAAATCGATTTCATTAAATTACGCCAGGAATTAGCGAAAGGAGAGCCCTGGTCAGAATCGCTTTTTCAGGCGATCTCACCAATTAAATAGTGATTGACTGAAACTGCTCAGGAATTGACTCAAACCCAAAATCAGCTCATGTTCCTCATGCTGAGCGGAGTCGAAGCATTCTGATCTTACAGCGCTTGCGAGACCCTTCGACTCCGATCAAGGTGAATGCAGGGACTTATTGGGTAGACAAAATTGAGTTTTCCTTCAGACTCTAAATAGGAAGTAGGAAACTATGGAAAAAGTCATACTAAACTACCCCCACGAAGGCGCAGTCGCACAGATCAAGTTAAATGCGCCCAAGGCAAATATAGTCGATGGCGCTATGATGGCAGAGCTACGCCATTGTTTTGCCGAATTCAAACAAAACAAAGATTTGAAAATTATAACAATTGAAGGGGAAGGTTCGCATTTCTCATTTGGAGCCAGCGTTGAAGAACATCGCCGGGAATACGCTGCAGAGATGCTGAAAGACTTTCACCAGATGTTTTACGACATGATGGATCTGGCCATTCCCACGTTAGCCCGGGTTTCTGGCAATTGTCTTGGCGGTGGCCTTGAGCTTGCCCTGATGTGCAATTTTATCTTTGCAGATCAATCTGCTAAGTTCGGACAGCCCGAAATCATGTTGGGCGTATTTGCACCACCCGCCTCAATACTTTTGCCGGCCAAACTCGGACAAGCAAAAGCAGATGAACTTTTAATTACAGGAAAAACTATAAAAGCGGATCAGGCGCAGCAATGGGGACTTGTAAATAAAATCTACGAAAATCATCAACAACTCGCCGAAGGAGTAGACAAATTTATCGAAAAACACATTTTACCGAAAAGCGCATCCTCTCTAAAATTTGCTGTGCGAGCTGCCAGAAAGTCATTTTATGATTCAATGCAAAAGCAATTACAGGAACTTGAAAGAATGTACGTTGATGAATTAATGTCAACCAAAGATGCCAACGAAGGCATCAATTCGTTTATTGAACGAAGAAAGCCGCAGTGGGTGAATGAGTAAGTCACGCTAGAGAAAAAAGGTGAAACATGAAACCACTTAAAAACATAGGTGTAATCGGCGCCGGAACAATGGGCGCAGCATTGGCTCAGAAGTTTGCGCAGGAAGGATTTGTTGTAACTCTGGCAGATCGCGAAATGCAGTTTATTGACAAAGGGATCGCGGGTATAAAAAACACCCTGCAAGAAGGCATCAACCGAAAACTGTTTACTGAAGAACAAATGGATTATTTCGTCAACAATATCCACGGCACCAGTGAGCTGGCAGATTTAAAGATCTGCGACATTGTTGTTGAAGCCATCTTTGAAGATTTCGATGTAAAGTCTGATCTTTACAAACAGCTTGCTGGGATCCTTAAACCGGAGGCTGTGCTGGCAACGAATACTTCCTCATTTTCCGTGACGGAGTTGGCGAAATCAGCGCCAAACCCGGCTAATTTTGTCGGACTGCATTATTTTTTCCATGCAGCAAAAAATCGTCTGGTCGAAATTATTCCTGGCGAGCAAACTTCTCAAGAGACTATTGACAAATGCCATCAATTCGCTTTTCTCTCGGGCAAAGATCCCATTACCTGCAAAGATAGAAATGGTTTTGTGGTCAACCGATTTTTTGTGCCCTGGTTAAACGAAAGTGTCCGTTTGTACGAACAAGGCATTGCCGGCCCTGGTGAAATAGATGCAGTCTGCGAAAAAGTTTTTAAAATTGGCATGGGACCATTTGCCTTGATGAATGCAACTGGCGTTCCCATCGCTTATCATGCACAAAAGACACTGGAACTATTTGGCGATCTCTATACTGTTTCTGAGCGCCTCAAGAAACAAGCACTGGAGACCGGAGAGCCCTGGCAAATCGATAAGGCTGACCCGGCAGCAATTTCCGCAGAAGTTTTTGAAAAAATTCGCGTGCGCATGCTTGGTGTTGTTTTTCTTGTTTGTGCGCAGATTTTGGCGGAACAAATATGTTCCGCCGTAGCGTTAAATCGCGGGGCGCGCATTGGCCTGCGCTGGAGTCGTGGGCCGGTGGAACTCATGCAAGCATCAGGTAAGAAAGAAGTCAACGATTTAATTATGCATATAGCCGGACTTTATCAAACGCCCATCCCGCAAACCATTGGGCAGGAACATTGGTCAATGGACTATGTCACACTAAAAACAAGTGGGGCAACAGCGGTTCTAAGTATCGAAAAACCCGAAGATATGAATGCACTAAATGAACAGGTTGTCAAACAGCTTGATGAAAAATTTTCTATAGCTGAAACAGACCCTGTAATTAAAACAATTTTTCTCACCGGAGCAGGCAAGGCGTTCGTTGCAGGAGCAGATATCAGATTTTTTGTAAATAATATTCGTAAGCACTCCATCGAAAAAATTGTAGAATTTACAACTTATGGGCAATCTGTTTTTGAAAAAATCGACAACTCATCCAAACATGTAATTGCACTTGTGAATGGCCTGGCGCTGGGTGGCGGACTTGAGCTGGCCTTATGTGCCGATAAAATTATCGCAGTTGAAAATGCCGCTGTGGCATTCCCCGAAACAGGTATTGGGATCTATCCCGGACTAGGCGGTACGCAAAGGCCGCAAAAACGCGTCGGCAAAGCGCTGACAAAATATCTCGTGGGCACAGGACAAATGCTTACCGCTAAAAAAGCCGTTGAAATAGGACTGTTCGATGGCATCGTAACCCGCTCGGAAGCATTTGAAATTCTGGCAGGAGAATTGGACTTGATACCTGAAGAATCAAGTGTCCGGCCCGATGGTTGGGATGAAATTGAACGCTATTTTGAGCTGAATTCTTTTACTAAAATTATTGGAAACAAATCTGACCCTGCCACCAAAGATAATAAAATACTGAGCAGGATTCCCGGCAAATTGGCCTCCAAGGCACCGGTTGCCTTAAAAATAGCTGAACAACTCATCGATGATGCTGCCGGTTGTCACACAGAATTGGAAAAGCTGGAAACAGTTTTTTCCACCGAGGATGCTTTGCTTGGCTTAACTTCTATTGGTCGCAGGGTTGAATTTTCCGGAAAGTAAGGCAACGCTAAAATGATGTTTCTTGAATAAGCATGCTATACAAATTTAATATTCAATAAATCCATCCACACAATCATCAAAAAAACGACAAATCACTGAAGCTTTTTTGTTCCCGGAGAATTGAGTCTCTGGGAATTTTATAACGAACACCTGAATGAATTGGGTTGCAATTGTTATTAAAAAGAATAATTTAGTGTTAGTTAAGCTCTACACAACCATCAAATATAAAGGTTTAAAATGAAATTATCCGGAACACATATAATTGGCTTTGAAGATGTAAAAAGCAGCGCCACATTCACGGCAAATAACCCCGCTACCGGAGCCGTTTTAGACGGCGAATTCCCCATAGGTGGTACTGAAGAAGTTGATAAAGCGGCGCAATTGGCCGAGCGTGACTTTGATGCCTTTCGAAATACAGATTTAAATAAAAGAACAGACTTCCTGGAAACCATCGCCGATGAAATTTTGGCGATTGGAGATACATTAATTGAAAGAACCATGGCAGAAACCGGTTTGCCCGAAGCGAGAATACAGGGTGAACGCGGCCGTACAATGGGTCAGTTAAAACTATTTGCACAGGTTGTGCGGGAAGGCTCGTTTGTGGAAGCGCGAATCGATACGGCAATACCGGATCGCCAGCCGCTGCCAAAACCCGATATCCGGCTTATGCAAATTGGGCTGGGTCCTGTTGCGGTGTTTGGCGCCAGCAATTTCCCTTTGGCATTTTCAGTTGCCGGTGGAGACACAGCATCAGCGTTGGCTGCAGGTTGTCCGGTCATCGTTAAAGGGCATCCGGCGCACCCGGGCACATCGGAGTTAGTTGGCCGCGCTATTCAAAATGCGCTTAAAAAATGCGAATTGCCGGAGGGTGTTTTTTCATTGATTCAGGGCAATGGGTTTGAAGTCGGGCAGGCACTGGTTAAGCACCCACTCATTAAAGCAGTGGGGTTTACGGGGTCGCTGAAAGGCGGCAAGGCCTTGTTTGATTTAGCAGCAGCACGCCCCGAACCTATTCCGGTTTATGCTGAAATGGAAAGTACCAACCCGGTTTTTCTTTTGCCAAGCGCCCTCAATGAAAAAATTGCCAATGGCCTGGTCGACTCTCTCGCGCTTGGCGTTGGACAGTTTTGCACAAATCCAGGCATTGTATTTGGGTTAGAAGGCGCCGCATTTGACAGTTTTGCAAATCAGGCGGCTGACAGCCTCAAACAAAAACCAGCCGGAACCTTGTTGCATGCCGGCATCAAATCTGCTTATGAAGCAGGGTTGGACGAGTTGACTGCAATTGCTGATGTAGAGGTTCTTGCCGGCGACTTAAAAAACAATGCTACTTGCCAAGGCAACCCGGTTCTGCTAAAAACCAACGCACAAGCCTTCATACAAAACCAACGCCTGGAAGAAGAAGTTTTCGGACCTTCTTCATTATTAATTGCATGTGAGTCCAAAAAACAAATGCTGGAAATTGCTAAATCTCTTACCGGGCATTTAACCGCAACAATTCATGGCACCAAAGAAGAATTGGGGGAATATCATGAATTAATTACTATTTTGGAACGAAAAGTAGGGCGCATTATTTTCAACGGTTTTCCAACCGGCGTTGAAGTTTGTCACTCTATGAATCACGGCGGTCCATTTCCGGCAACCACAGATAGCCGGACAACCTCGGTGGGCACAGCTGCAATAAAACGATTTCTGCGTGCGGTTGCTTATCAGAATTTCCCGCAGGAAGCTTTGCCTAAAGCACTTAAAAATGAAAATGACACTAAAATCTGGCGGCTGGTGGATGGCAATATCAAGCAAGCATCAGCCTAATTTCTAAATCAAAAAGGAGTTTACAATGCTTAGATTAAGAATTATTTTTATCGTTTCATGTATCAGCAGTTGTTTCATCTTTGCCGGATGCACAGAGGCCAATAAGTCTTCAGCAAAGAACTTTCAACAATTGGCTGAGACCGGCAAGCAAATTTTTCAGGAAAACCAGTGTTCAAAATGCCACAACGATTCAACCTCGCAGAACCCATTTCTGCCTGACTTAAAACGGCCCTTTTTGGCTGGAAACCAGGTCCTCGTTAATTTGCACTTAACCAATGTTGAAATTTCTTTGATGCCGGAAATTGATTTAAGCCAAGAAGAAATTGACGCGTTAAGTGTCTATATCGCCACGCTTCACGCCTCAGTTCAGAAGACTGTGAGCGCTGATGAGGCTGATACAAGATGCCCTGTCTGTTATGCACCGGTCTCAATTGAAGCGGCCAAAGCGGCTTCGCTGGTTTATACATTTTCCGGTAAAGAATTTTATTTTGAATGCCAGGATTGTTTGGAGCTTTTCAAAAAAATCCCGGAGCCTTATACCGGTAGTTAAGAACAAAATTTAAACTGACAATCCAGGCTAAACATCTTAAAAGGGCGAAATTCATGCTACACTTGAAATGGACTGCACGTTTGTGCCTTTGCGTTTTATGGGTGAGTTCCGGAGCTGCACAAACTGAACTGCCAAATGCAGAATCGTCCTTGTTTTCAGGCTCTGGGAATTGCAATTTTTGTCATGTGGCTCGTCCACCGGCGGTTTTAACAGATAGCCTCGGCAATGATTTAACGCCCTCTTTAGACTGGCGGGCAACCATGATGGCTAACGCTGCAAGAGACCCATACTGGCAAGCAAAAGTCGAAAGCGAATTCAGCAAAAACCCACAGCTACGTGCTGCAATCGAAGACAAATGTTCCACCTGCCACATGCCTATGGCGCGAACCCAGGCAATATTTGATGGCGCCTCCGGCTATACGCTGGCAGAAGGCCGCAATGATTCGCTGGCAATGGATGGTGTGAGCTGCACGGTTTGCCATCAAATCCAACCGGATAATTTTGGTATTTCGGAGAGCTTCTCCGGCGGATTTATCATTGACAGCAGCCGTGTAATTTATGGCCCTTACCAAAACCCCATGGGCGGATTAATGGGGAACTTTACAGGGTTCGAGCCAACATACGGGTCGCATGTTATAACTTCGGAATTGTGTGCAACCTGTCACACGCTCTACACTTCTTACCTGGATGAAAATGGCAATATTGCCGGAGAATTTCCGGAGCAAATGCCTTACTTTGAATGGAAAGCAAGCGTCTATGCACAGCAAGGTACGCAATGTCAGCATTGCCATGTTGAGCGTGTGGACTCACCCGTACAAATTTCATGGCTTCCAGACAGCACTCCCGTTCGCGAATTTTCTTTTAAACACCAATTTGTCGGCGGCAACACATTTATGCTTACAATGCTAAAAGAAAATGGCGAGGCGCTCGGAGTAACGGCCGATGCAGTTCATTTTGATAGCACAATTGCCAGAACAAGACGACAGCTTCAGCAGAGAACAGCAGCAGTATCTGTTGAAACTGAAGACGATACCAATTTCCTCAAATTATTTGTATCCGTTGAAAATCTTGCCGGCCACAAATTCCCAACCGGTTACCCGAGCAGACGCGCCTGGTTACACATAAAAGTGACCAATGCAGATGGCGAAACCTTTTTTGAATCCGGTGCTGTGGATGAAAACGGCATTATTCAAAACAAAGATACCACCGCAGCTTTTGAATTGCATCATGATATTATTACCTCTGAAACACAGGTACAAATTTATGAAACAATAATGGGAGATGTCAGCGGAGATGTGACACTAACTTTGCTGCATACCGCAAGCTATCTAAAAGACAATCGCCTGCCGCCAAAGGGTTTCAATACTACAGCCGAACGTTACCCAGATATTGCTATTTTGGGCGCTGCTGCGGAGGACGATAACTTCAACCATAATGATGAAGGCGAAGGCAGCGGCAGTGACCAGGTGACCTATGAAATAAATATTTGGGATCAACCTTCAGGCAAAATGGATGTATTGGTCGAATTGCTGTATCAGAGCATCAACCCTGTTTTTGTGGAAGATATTGCAACTCACGATACGCCGGCAATCAGCCAATTTTTAGGTTTTTATGAATCTGCTGAAAAATTAGTTGAGGTTATTGATTCAACTACATTTGAAGTTGACGTGATTACCAGCGTACAGGTCCAGACATCAGAAACAATACCGAACGAATTTTCACTTTCACAGAATTATCCAAATCCATTCAATGCCGGCACTATAATTCCTTACCAAATTTCCGACAGTGAAACCGCATTTGAGTTGGCAATTTACGATCTACGCGGCAGGTTGATAAAACTTCTTGAATCCGGACGCAAAGCCCCCGGAAGATATCAAGCAACCTGGAATGGCAGAACCGACCCCGGCTTTACAGCAAGCAGCGGCGTTTATGTTGTTCGGTTACAAACCAGCAAAGTGAAAATAGCGCGTAAACTGATCATGCTGAAATAAAAAACTCAGATGAAAAAAGTACTTTTAACCGACAGGCTAAAATTAGTTCCGGTTGAAACGAAAAATTGTGATTTGCTTTTTTCGATGTTGCGCAATAATAAAATCAAAAAATATCTTTGTGATAATAAAAATATTGAGAAAGAAACCGTAGCAGAAATTATCGGTAGCAGCGAAACCCTGTTTGAAGAAAAAAACGTTGGGCTTTGGTTAATTCACTACCTGAAAGAACGGTCGGTAATTGGGTACTGTGGTTTCATCAGTGACAATGCCTTAGAACTGATTTATGTAATTCATCCTGATTTTCAAAACAAAGGATTTGCCACCGAGGCTTCCTTAAAAGTAATCCATCATTTAACCCAAAACCATGCAGAAGATTTATACGCTAAAATTGATCTTCCAAATTTAGGGTCGCATACCGTGGCCAAAAAACTCGGGATGAAAGAAATTGGCATTGAGAAAAACGAAGTGACTGGCGGCGACATGAAAGTCTACAAACTATAATCCGAATTCATTTTCAAATCGGCCAGATGGACTAAAATTAAAAAAGTCATCCTGAGCACCATGCCCGGAATGACTTTTTTGATTAGCAGTAATTATTTATTTTGCAGTTGACTCTTCTACTTTTGACAGATAAAACAAATCCGGTCGGAACCAGCGCTTTACTTCTTCGCCTAACATTTCTTTTTTTTGATGGTTAAATTTCAGAGCAGTGGAAATGGTATAATAAAATCATGCCCGGGTAATCTTGAAATTTTACTGTAACACCCAACCAAATTTCGCGCTAACCGCGAAATGATCGCTCAACTTTCTTCCACTTTCATCAACAAACATATCATCAACTTCCCACTTTAATACGGTTAACTCCAGGTTGCCTGAACTGCGGAACAGTATGCGGTCCACCAGCTCAGTGCTGCAATTTTGGACACTACAGGCATCCATTAGTCCGCATTCATTTAACAATTTGTTCAACAGAATTAAATCGGCTGGCCGGTTATTTATTTCTAAATTCAAATCGCCCGCAAGGATAACTGCTTTACTATCAGAACGATTTTTTATATCAGAAATAAGCTGTTCAATTTGGGATGTGCGAGCAGCCATATCTGCGGGTTCACCACCCGAATCCAAATGCGCATTATAAATCACGACTTTTGCACCGTCAGCGATTTCAGTTTCTGCAACTGAAAACCCTTTTGCCGCTTGACAATCAAAGCCCGAGGCATCCGAGCAATCTGACCAGGGCACACGCGTTAATTTCCCAAAAGGGAATCTCGAAAATCGATTCAGTCCATCTCCCGTTCGGAATGCATTCTTATCCGCTTTTGGTTCAGATTGATAATTGTGAGTTGCCTGCGATTCAAGTAAATCATGATAAAAAAAATCCTCCTGAACCACAGCCATATCATACTTGTTGAGTAACGGACTTATCCGGGGTGTAGTCACCTCGGGATTACGGTCGAAAACAATAATCGGCAACCCGGCAACATTATATGTGAGAAAAAGAAACTCTCCCTCCGAGCCGCTAATTTGTTTGGGATTACCAGCTTGACAGGACATTAAAAAAATACAAAACAAGGAGAGTATATATTTTGCCATAATCAAAAAAGGTTAAAGCTTAAAACTCAGTCCAAACGAAGGAATTAACGGTAATGTGTATATCTTCCTTACTGTAGCCTGAGCAACATCCTGTTCAACAAATTTCTTTTCCCAGGTAATTTCATATAAATTCTGCTCGTTGGTCAGGTTGATGATATCTACATAAAAAGAAAAATGTTTTCCTTTAACCCTACTTTGATAGCTGATTCTGGCATCAACTTTTTTGTAAGCTGGAAAATTAGACTGGAACCGCTGCCCACGAACAAAACCCCAGCTTGCCCGGCCATTCGACTCTGCGACATTGATAAGTCCTAAAACATCAGTAAATGGCAATCCGGATGTGTATTGGCCTAACAAACTCAAAGACCATTTTCCGAAAAGCCGTATATTGGTAAGCGCGGTTAGGGCATGGCGCCTGTCGTATTTAAATGGCAGCCATTTGCGTGTATCGATTTCACGAAATTGCGCTTTCCCAAATGAATATGTCAAAACGGCGTTGAAATGATTATTCGCCGTCGGCTTCTTTTCTAAAACAAATTCAAAGCCACGGGCATAACCAACACCGTTATTGGTGGGAGAAAAATTCGAAGTACTAATTGGCAACAATAACCGGTCAATATCTTTATTGTAAACTTGTAGTTTCACAGTAAGATCATCATTCAGGATTCTTTCGATGCCACCAATCAGGTGAGTTGATTTTTCCGCTGAAATCACATCCAGATTTGAGCTTAAGTCAACCGGAATATTGCGGGTATAAATAGACATCGGGTTTGGGTATTGATAAAATACGCCCCAGGAACCATTGAACGTGGTTCGGTCATCTAACTGATACCACATACTAAACCGCGGGCTTATTTCACTCTCATTTATCAAAGTGGAATAGTCGTACCGCGCGCCGATTCTAAAATGAAGCCGCTGTGAAGCTTGAGTTGAGCTTTCTACAAATGCAGCGTAATAATCATGGTTTTTATCAAAATTAATATCCCGGGGTGATTCAATTCGGGCATATAGAAAATTTAATTCAGCGGAGTTAAATTTTATCTTTGTGGGTTTACGCGTGGCTGAAACACCGAAGGTAAGCCAGCTTTTTTCCCCTGTTTGATAACGTATGTTCTCTTTAACTGCAATATTTGTCAGTCTGGCATCGATGGATTCAAATTCTCTAAAAATATTAGTGGTATCAAGCGGGAACGCCCGGTATTGCATTTTATCTTTATAAAATGATAACGTGGTATCAAACCGCCATTTATCGCCGTGTAATTTGCGCCAGTTGAGACCTATTATGTTTGAGTTAACATCTTCGGTCAAATTTAAGTCATTTGAAAAGTCACCGGTAAGATCAGTGCCCTCAACATTGTTTGTGAATGTTAAATTAATTTTGTTGGTCTTATTAATGTCAAAAGAAATTTTAGAGTACACTTCCGAAAAGAAAGGGAAAATTGAATTACTTTTTGTTACCTGGTTCAGGATTAGGTCATAGTAAGTTCGACGTATGGAAAATATAAACGAACCGGAAAGAAAAGGCAGAGGCCCCTCTACCAATCCGTTAACATCCGTAAAGTTGATGCTTCCTTGTGTTCGTAAATGTTTACGGTTGCCCGACTTGGATTCGACTTCGAGGATAGAGGTCATAGAATTGCCGTACTCTGCTGAAAACCCACCGAGATGCAAGTAAATATCTTCCGTCGTATTGGGATTAATTGTACTCAACCCACCACCAAAAGCAAGGCGAAAGCGGTAAGGATTGGGTACCACAACACCATCAATGATGACTTGATTTTGATCGGGACTGCCACCACGCACAGCCATAAATCCGCTAAAATCACCGCCGCCGGAAACTCCGCTGAATATTTGAACTGCCCGAGTCGGATCATCCCAAGACCCCGGGATATTCTTAATTTCCCGCGCCCGCATTCGCTGCACGCCTACCAGAGAAGCCTCGTTGAGATATTTATCCCAGAGTCGATCCGCTTCAATTTCCACATCTCTCAATTTGATGAATGTCGGTTTCAAGGAAAATTCTAAAGTTGCCGGTGAGTTATCATTTACCTTGATATTTGAAATGACTGAAGGTTTGTACCCAATCAGCGTGGCTTTAATTGTATAGGTGCCCGTTTTTAAATTTGATAATTCAAAAAACCCGTTTTGGTTTGTTGCATCACCAATAGTTGTCCCGACCAACAAAATGCTGACATTGGGTAAAGGTTTTTGTGTAGCTTCGTCTTTAACAACACCTTGTAGGTTGCCAAGGTTTTGCGTATGCGCATAGCCGGCGCAAAGAGCAAAAAGAAAAATTATGAGAAGAGTTTTTATCAAATTCATTTATTCAGGCAGAATCATTAATATTGTCAGTTCGTAAATTTGACCATTTCTTTCATATGCTATCTTCGAGCCATCCGGTGACCATGTCGGCCCTGTACCGCCTCGTACCACTGTTCTGGCTGAGGTCGGATCTTCAGCGGCTAGAATAACAATGCCGGAATTTGATTCAGCAGCAATGCTCTCACCAAAAACTGAATGCGCATTTGACCACACCGGGTTTCTGAGATTGAAGGGCAGCTGCCTTGCTTCAACCACTAAACTGGAATCCGTTTTAAAAATTTTAAGCCGGTTTCTTGAATGGCATATAAATCCGTTCCCGGCAGGGGACCACGAGGGCTCACGCACATCAAAACCAACAAAAGGGGAAAGGTCAAGTGTGGTTTTATCGGCAGTCAGGGTTAAAAATATCCTGTCTCCATCATCAAAAACGAGCAAAGAGCCATCAGGAGATATAGCTGGGTTGTTTACGGAAGTCTCTATAATTGATTCCTCAAACAGCGGCTGTGCCAAACCGGAGGAATATTCGACGAGCCAGAGTGTCTCTCCGAACTCCGCTGCGTCTTCAAAATGCCTGACAAAGGTTATTGTCTTATTATCCGGGAACCAGGCTGGTTCATAATCATTGAAATATTTGCTGACCGCAGTAACCTCGGTTGTAGAAGCGTTCTCAAGTGAAAAAACTTCAATGATGGAGTTTTCAGTTATTGTCCTTGTTGCCAGAGAGTTTTGGCCAGGTACCCAAACGGGGTAAGGCTCGGATAACGGGGTTAGACTTACGCTTTCGCCGGTAGGGGATGCAGTGGAGAGCCCATCGGGGGTTTTGTAAGCAATCCTGGTTCCGTCTGGCGACCAGGCCGGCCGGGTTGCATCTAAAGTATTTTTTGTAATTTTAGTTTCAGTAAAATCATTCAGTGAGAAGGCCCAGATCGCCGTCGTATCGCCGCGCGTCGAGTGGTAAATGATTGTGGAGTCATCAGGCGACCAATCCGGATCATGGTTCCTTAACGTATCAACACTATCTATTCTGGTGCTAAGATTAGATTCTAAAAAATCGACAATCATAATACTACCAGAAGAGTCAGTTGCAGCTTCATATACAATCTTATTGCCGTCCGGACTCCATGAGGGATGAAATGAGTTACTTTCTGATTCGGTGACTCGCCCAAGCCTACGCTCACTACTATCATCGGGCGAGATCATCCAGATGTCATAATTGTCACCATTTATTGAACCACTGAAAGCAATTTGAAATCGACTACTACCCGACCAGTCGGGGTGTTGCGCCTCAGCTATTGATGGCGTCAATAAGGTTTCTGTGTTTGCATCGAAATCGTAAATCCAGAGATGCCCCCGGTTCAACGAGCGGTAGCAAACCTGGCGTCCGTCGGGAGAAAAAGTAAAATTTGAATCAATACTGTCATCTTCAATTTCAAAAAAAGAAATTGTTCCTTTGCCTTCAAGTGAGAATCGGGACATTTGTGTAGTTCGAATGAGTGATGAAAAGGCAATTTTTGAACCATCCGGTGACCAGGCAGGGTCACTTTTAAGGCGGGTACTTGTGGTTAGCTGGATCGGCAGTTCGTTAAAAACCTGGGATGCGGAATCCTGAAATTTCAAGTCGCAGCCCCAAAAATAAACGGCCGTAATAATGAACAGGAAAAGGCTTGTAATTTTATTTAGACACATAGGATTGGAATAAACAACTATTTGATTGTTATATATTTTGATATCTATTTAACTATCTAAAATTGAATTTGAAAAAAATATAGAAGTAATCAGCTTAAATCAAATACAATAAAACTTATACTTTATTTCATCTAACCCAAATTCAACCCTGTTGTTGCTGTTTAATAATTATTGTGTTATGAATTTGCATTTCCATATTATACTAAATTTGTCGTAGAAATTGAAAATAGTTAAGGAAATTACTATGCTGAAAATATTATTCAAAGTGGCAATTCTTATCGTTTTTGCACAAGATCTTTTTGCACAAGAAAGTTATCAAATATTTAAATTCAGTAGCAATGCTATTGTCGCGACAAAACATGTTCCTGAAGGATTCAAGCTGTTCGTACCAGATTCGGCATCGCAGGTTTTGATTAATCCGGCGCGAGGCGTTTTTTCGTCCAATTTTTATTATGCAACTTATTATCCGGCATCAAGAGTTGAAAGAGGCAGCCTTGCAGAGCGTCCGATCTATTCCATAAGCTATTTCAACAAAAATTCGTTATTCAGACTGGAAACATCGCCCCAATATAATGAAGATAGCAGTACCTTATTCAATGAATTAGAAGAGAACCTTTCCGTAACAGAACAAGATAATTTGGTAAAAAACAAAGACCTTAATGTGAAAATATCGATAACCGATATCGGTGAAACTAAAAACTTCAGATACGCAATAGGCTTTACAGGTATTGTGGGTAATAGTCAAATTAACAGGCTTTTTAATCTACAAAGCAAACGCAGCTCTATTTTTCAATCATCCGAGAATACTCAACTAATACTGGAAAGTAATAACAACAAAGAAAATGACTATAAAGATTCCAATAAAGGTTTTTTATTGGGGGTTAATTTTAGTATGGCGGGGCAGGATTGGGATTTGATCAACGCAGTTAATTTCCAGGAGTTAAATATTAATCGAAAATTAGAGTCTCGTGCATTTCAAAGTAGAGAACGCCCAGTAACTTCAGGCGCTGAAACAAGCATTTTTTTACAATCTTCTGATATTTATGATAAATTACAAATCGAACAAAGTCCAAGTATTTTTAATTTAAGCAGCTACTTGAGAAAAAGGAATGTCTTTCTCAATATGAATTTATCCTATTCATTTGACGCCAAGCTCGATTATTCGCTGACCAGTACTGAAACCAGTAGAGAAACTCCTGAACAAAATGAACCTGAGATTATCAAATCAATCTCTGAGAGTGGAATTATAAGTCCCAAGTTTTTTGAATCACAATTTGCAGTTGGGTATGTCTTTTCAAAACAAAAACAGAAGTTAGATTTATTTGCAGGCGTCAGTCCGGAGGTTTCATATCAGTTCTGGCGCAACGTTACAGACCAAGACCTTTCACTAGAATCAAAACCGCTTGTGTTCGAAAAAAGTGAATTCTTGCAAGTATCAATTGTTACGCCGCTGTACCTTAAATACAATACGAATGTTGGGTTATCTATTTCCGGCGGCTTAAATTACTTTACAAGCTTCGCTTATTTAAAAAATAGCTCTAAAAATATAGAAAGCGTACAAGCGTTAAATGCAGCATTTGAAAGTAAAATAACAACGAAGAATTTCTCGACATCAAAAAATTTATATCTTGGTTTAAGCATGAAGCATAACTCTGGCCTGATTGCCCACGTTGACTTTAATGGCGACTTAAGCAGGTTAAATATTTGGAATCTGTCTTTGGGCTATCATTTTTAATCCATGTTATTCCTCTCAAGGACTGCTTGCCTTGCCCCGGTTTACGCTTGCCATTCCTATCAATAAAGGTGAAGATCCCGAAAAATCGAAGAAGAAAAAAGGTGAATCTTTCAAACATCCTTCACCCCAAACATCCACATCTTTATTTTGACTCAGTGAGATTGGTTACTCCCCCATCCCTGCGACAGGGTTTCACCTATTCGTACCGCAACGAATCAATCGGGTTGGCCGTTGCCGCCCGGATAGCATTATAACTCACTGAAATCAAAGCTATTGCCAACGCCAGAACCCCGGCATATAAAAAAGTCAACATTGAAATTGGTGTGCGGTAAGCAAAATCGGCTAACCATTTCTGCATAAAATAATAGGCAAGTGGGCAACCTATCACAAAAGCAATTCCAACCAGCCGTGAAAAATCTTTTGACAACAGCAACATAATACTTGGAACCGAAGCGCCCAACACCTTGCGCAAACCAACTTCCCGCGTATGCTGCTCTGCAGAAAACGTCGACAGGCCAAATAAACCAAGACAAGCGATTAAAATAGCCAGAAATGCAAAATAGCTGAATATTTCTCCCAGCTGCATTTCAGCGCGATACTGGTTCTCAATGGTCTCCTCAAGAAATGTCGCCTGATATGGCCGCTCTGGGAAAAACTTTCCATAGGTTTCTTTTATAAACTCAAGCGTGGCGGGAATGTCTCCACCTGTAAGTTTTATCAGTGCTAAATTGTGTCGTTGCGGCTCAACATTGATAATCAGTGGTTCAACTTCCTGGCGCAAGGTTCTGAAGTTGAAATTTTTAACCACCCCAATGATTGTACCGCTAATGCTATCCTCCCGGTGTAAAGATTGGCCGATAACCTTATGCGGCTCGTTCCAACCAAGCAACGTT
This sequence comes from Candidatus Zhuqueibacterota bacterium, assembly GCA_029262035.1. GTDB lineage: Bacteria > Zhuqueibacterota > Zhuqueibacteria > Oceanimicrobiales > Oceanimicrobiaceae > JAJDAE01. The sequence continues at coordinate 737 of JAJDAE010000367.1, read as the reverse complement.
ACCGCGCTCTCATTTATCACGAACTTAGCACTGTCGGTGCCGAACTCTTTTGAGAACCCGCGACCCGCGACCATTTGCATATCCATCAGGTCAAAATAATCATAATCCACAGAATAAGTATACGCTGTGTTTAGCTCCTCCGGGGTCATCTGATCTGTGCGATAACTATAACGAACCGTTTGTCCACTTGGCAAAGACGATGCGCGTGCCAACGATTTTATACCCGGATTGCTCAGCAATGTATTCTTAAAGGATTCAAAGTTCTCGACTTGCCGTGTTCTCACCCAAACAACCTGCTCCTTGTCAAATCCCAACTTTTTGTTGCGCACAAATTCAAGTTGATTGTGGACGATTTCAGTACCGATGACCAAAACAATTGAGATGACAAATTGAAAGATAATCAATCCTTTCCGGAGAACTGCATCACCTGAATTTCCTGACGTAGTTCTTCCTGAAGCGCCACTCAGAACCTTCAGCGGTTTAAAGGCTGATAGAAAAAAAGCCGGATAACTTCCGGCAACCACGCCAAGCGTAATTGCCAGCCCAACCAACAAAGGCAGAATTGAAAACCGATCCCAATAATGCACGGACAGTTCTTTCTGTGCAAGTTCATTAAATTGTGGCAGAAACATCTCGATCAAACCTATTGCAATGAGCACTGCAATGAAGCTGGTTAAAACGGATTCGCCCAGGAACTGATAAATCAGATGTTTTCTTTCGGCTCCGAAAACTTTTTT
>JAJDAE010000366.1 GCA_029262035.1 Candidatus Zhuqueibacterota bacterium | reverse complement strand
ATTGAAACGGTGAATTTCATCGATAAAGAAGAGCGTGCGTTTACTCATCAACCGGTTGGCTTTGGCCTTTTCGATGACTTTGCGGATGTCGGCCACACCGGCGGTAACAGCGCTCATTTCAAAAAAATCAGACTTGGTTTCGCCAGCGATCATTTTTGCCAGGGTGGTTTTGCCCACACCGGGCGGCCCCCAAAAGATCATCGAAACCATCTCATCGTTTTCCAAGGTGTTCCGAATAATTTTGCCTTGGCCGACCAAATGCTCCTGCCCGACAAAGTCATCGAGGGTCTGCGGTCGCATACGATCGGCTAATGGTCTTGATCGCAGGTTGTCTTTTTCAGCTTGTTTTGAGAATAAATCCATAGGTCATCTTTCAAAAGTAAAGACTTAACGCGGAGTTCGCAAAGAACGCAGAGAAACAATCAAATTAGCCATGCGTCCTCAGCGAACTCTGCATTAAAATTATTTTTGTTTCTTATTTAAATGATAAGTCAACGCCAACCTAATACAATGCCGCAATTCATTCACCGGAACTTTATCCGTTTCTTCAAAAATAATGGCGCGCTTACGTTCAAACCTAAACTGCTGTGGAAACATTTCTCTGAAAATCTCCACCAAGTTAGTCTGGCAATGAAAATACATGGCATATTGGCCTGGCGTTTTGGTTGCGTCTATCCGAATCGTGCTGCCGCTTTTTGATTTTGTGAGATAGCTCGGCTGTCCCCATTTCAGAGTTTCTTCCAACTCACCAACGCCTTCCGTTTCTGTGGCTGTTTCAAAAATCAATTCTCGCAGAAACATGAGTTTCGATTTTATTTGTTCAGGATAATTTTCAAAAACAATGGCGATTCCTGAATTTTCAAATGACTGTTTTGAGTTTACCAAGGATTCAAATTCCTTAAAAAAACTTAACGCAGAGGCCTCAAAGAACGCAGAAAAAAACAAAATAAATCTCTGTAAAAATTTGCGTCCTCGGCGAACTCGGCGTTAAAAATACAAATTTAATTCGTGGCTGAAACTAAAAATATGCCGCTAAATAAGCAAGCTACAAATTTGCCAACTTATCAAGGTAAGAGCACCGGCCGGTATCCAGGATTTCCCGGATAATTCTGAGCGTGGTATTGCCCGCGCCTTTGATCAGATGCAGGTTACTGCGCAGGCTCGAGAGTGGTTCTTTGATTTTAGAAATATTATACGCCGTTGCACGAAACGGTGAAGTGCTGCCGCGCAAACGCAGGTAATAATCGATGTGCTCAAGCATCACCACCACCCGATCATTGTCATCCAACAAGTTATGCCAGATTTTTTGTGGGATGCGTAGCGGAATATGGTACCGTCTCGCCATGGCGTACAACGTGGCATTCAATGATTGATAATACTCAGCAGTGGCATTACCCCATTTGTCACCACTGTAGATCATATCATACTCCGTAAGCAGGCTCTCGTCGAAAGCTTCCAGGGTTTTGTAAAAAGTGTCCATCTGGCGGCCTTCTTTCAAAGTCATGCCGCTGGCTACCACATAATCCAATCGGGCGGCCTGCGCCTGTTTGAGGGCATCATCGATCATTTGGGGCGAGTCGGTCACAAATGGAATGAGCGGCATTAGAAACATGCCGCACGGAATACCCGCAGCTTTTATCCGCCGCATGGACTGCAATCGCTCCGAGGGCGGTGCAACGCCCGCTTCGAAAACTTCACTGATTAAGTCATCCACCGAGGAAAAACTAAAACTGACGATTGCCCGGCTTTGGGCGTTTATTTTTTGTAACAGATCGAGATCTTTTTCAACCAACGGAGATTTGGTCAACACATGCACCGGATGGTTAAACTCAAGCATCAACTCCAATGCCTGACGACTGAGTTCATACTTCTTTTCGATGGCCTGGTAAGAATCAGTGATACCGCCACCTAACAGCATAAAACTGCGCCGGAAAGGCTTACGCTTTCTGCCCGGATCAAGCTCACGGCGCAATATATCAATGGCATTGGTTTTTACCGCAATATCGCGGCTGAATTCACCTTGAACAAAATAGCCCTCATCGCGGCCATCACAATAAGCGCAGGCGTGCATGCAGCCTTTGTATAAATTCATGCTATGCTGCATTATAAACCAGGAATCGATTTTTTTCTGCTTGCGTAAAATTGTTTTGGATTGAATTTCTGAAAACGGCATGAAATTTTACCTTATAGCATTGCAGGGGTGACAGGGCTGGCGCCCCTACTATTTAAATCCATCATTTCAATTTTGGGGAAACAACCTTAGCACTATGCCAGCGTAAACGCAACCACTTTCTGATTACGACCCTTCACTTCAATCGGACCAAGTTTTTCAACTTTGATGGTTTTATGAACATGTTTCGCCGTGACATTGCCGAGTACAAAATCATATCCCCGGCTGCCGGCTACACTGTTAAGCCTGAATGCAACATTTACCACATCTCCCAAAACTGTAAAATCACGGGCGCCCCGACCACCGATTTTCCCCATCATCACCTGGCCGGTATTAAGCGAAAGCCGACAATCCCAATCCGCGTGATCTCGATATGCCCACTTATCACTTGCAGAAAGCGCGCGAGTCGCCTCCTTAATGGCGATACCTGCGCTAACCGCATCTTCCGCGCGAAACGGGGCATTCATATCCGTGCTGCGCCAGAAAGCCATCACACAGTCGCCGATATATTTATCCACCCGGCCACCATGATCCTCGATGATCTTTGCGCATTGTTCAAACCAAAATTGCAAAATACGGGTCATATCTTCCGCCGGCAATGTTTCGGTCATTTTGGTATAATTACAAATATCTGCAACCAGAATAGTTACGATGCCGGTTGTGGTAACGGGGTCGAACTCTGTCCCCATCAAACCAATATTTGTTTGCGTTTTCAGGTCCGAGAGCATCTCAACTTTTATTTTGGCCGGCCCGATTTCAACCGTGTCACCGGAGCTAAGTTTAACTGGTGTTGTGACCGGGTTGCCGTTCACAAAAGTGCCATTTGTACTGGAAAGGTCGCTGACTCTCACACCAGACGCAGTTGCAGAAAAAACTGCATGCAACCTGGACACATTTGCAATATCTAACATTATTTCGTTGGATTTGTCCCGACCAAACCGAACTGTTTGATTTTGTGAAATGATAACACGCCCCGGGATCGAAATATTTTCCTTCTGCTCAAATTCAGCCAGGTTAAATACTTTTGAGCCGGGTAGTGCAACATGGCCACGATGTGACCCGACTTCAATTAAGAGAGCAGCAATCGCTTGTGGCGCTATGCTATCAGAAAGATTTGACATTTCAAAAACTATTTGGTTAATCTCTCGGATAATTTAGTTTTTATCCTATATTAAGTCAACAAATAAGATGGCGTTTTGCATTACCGGATTTTTGAATTTACTCACGTTATTCAACTCAACAGAAAGAAGGTAGGTTTGAATATTGTTTTCGATCTTGGTGGCGTTCTACTAAACTGGAATCCAAAGGAAGTAGGGGACAAATATTTTTCTCAACAAAATGATCAAGAAATTGTGAGAAAATATATTTTCGGACATCCGGACTGGCTTGAGCTTGATCGCGGCACATTGCAGTTGGAAGAAGCCATATCCCGCGCTGTTGCAAGAACCGGCCTTGAAGAAAAAAGTGTCACCAATTTTCTGACCAATTTCCCGTCTGAACTCACACCAAACCCCGATGTTCTAAATATTGCCCGGAAATTGTATGACGCGCAGCAGCATAAACTTTATGTGCTATCGAACATGCATCTTCACTCTGTTGATTATATTATGCAGGAATATAACTTCTGGCATCTATTTGAAGGTATTGTCTTTTCGGCCCCGTTAAAAATGATTAAACCGGAGCCGCAAATATACAAACATCTTCTTGATGAATATAATCTAACGGCCAGGGGCTCTATTTTTATTGATGACCAATTAGAGAACATTATAGCCGCGAAAAAGCTGGGGCTTCAAACTATTCACTTCCGGAACGCCAGCCAATGTGAAGCAGAGCTAAAAACTAAACTCGATTAATTTGGAGAGCTCATATTTTAGATGCCTTTTTATTGCTTATAATATTGTAAAGAAACCCATCATTTTTCTTGCACTCTGCGCCTGATTCTTCACCATTTTCTTCCAGATATTTCCCTTGACTCTGTAAAATTTATTAGCTATATTTCGCACCGCAACAAAAAATGTGTTAATTGGTTAATAAAAAATGAAATCGGGTCGAAGATCAAAACAAGTACATAGTCTGTCATATGACAAAGCAAATTATCTATTGTTTGGATTAGCTGCTGTGGTCATTTTGCTTGGCTATCTTGCGTTGTCAAAAGGTCCGGTCGATGGCTTTATGTCGCTTTCATTGGCGCCAATTCTTTTAACGATTGGATATTGTGTCATTATTCCTTTGGCAATAATGTACACGAAAAAAAAGGGGAATAAAGACGCATAGGGGGTCGTGGTGTAGCCTGGTTAACACGTCGGCCTGTCAAGCCGAAGAGCGCGGGTTCGAATCCCGTCGACCCCGCAACCTAAGCCATACATGAATATGTTATGGCTTTTTTTTTGTTAAGTATAGATTCTAAATCTATGCATGGTTTGTTGGAATTGAATCGAATATTTTAAGGTTTTTAAGATAAAGAGCGGTTGATGTCATGAAGTTAATGGAAATACTTTCGCAAGACCGGGTGAAAATCCCTCTCGAAAATACTGATAAAAATAAAATTATCGAAGAGATGGTTGGTATGATCGATCAATCCAGTCCGCTTAAAAACAAAGATCAAATCTTGCAAGCAGTCTTAGCCCGTGAAGCAGTGATGAGTACAGGCGTCGGCGATGAAATCGCTATCCCCCACGGTAAATCTGAAGGTGTTGATGATATTATTGCAGCCCTTGGTATCACTAAAGAGCCTGTCAACTTCGATTCGCTGGATGATAAACCCGTCCGACTTATTTGGCTCTTGGTTGGCCCTCAGGACAAAACCGGCCCACACTTAAAAGCACTGAGTCGGATTTCCCGTTTAATGCACCAGAAAGACTTCAGAGATCGGCTGATGGATACCATTAAGCCGGAAGATATCATTGAATATATCTCTTCCGAAGAAGAAAAATTTTTCACCAATTAACCAACACAGTCAGCAATTTTTCCTCATAAATATATCCCGACGCTAACAAAATTAGGTTGGTTCAATTTTGATTTCTAAAAATCAGCTTAAATTTTATTCTTCTCTAAAAGAAAAAAAACATCGAGAGCAGGAAGGCTACCTTTTAATAGAAGGTTTGCGGCTTTGCGAAGAAGCTGTTGCGGCAAATCTCAATTTTAAAACGCTGCTTTATATTTCGAACTTTCCGACCACTGACCGTTCACAAAAGCTTATCGCAGCTTGTCAAAAGAAAAACATTTTGTGTGAAGAAATCCCCACTAAAGCTCTGGACAAATTAGCTGACACAAAAAATCCGCAAGGCGTTGTTGCAATAGTCAAAAAGCCTGAAAGAAATTATTCTGATTTTTTAGCTTCAAATCCACAAACTATCATTGCCCTTTTCGAAATAAACGATCCCGGCAACCTGGGTACCATTTTACGAACCGCAAACTGGTTTGGCGTTGACGGCGTTATTTTAAGCGCCAACTCTGTAGAATACACAAACCCAAAAGTTGTCAGGGCAAGTATGGGGTCGGCTTTTCATTTACCCGTTTTTGAAAATGCAGCGCTTTCCGATTTTCTTAATGATCTAAAACAACAAGGCTATTCGCTCTATTATGCAGACTCTAATACGGGCACAAATTTTTACGATGTAACTTACGCTAAAAAAAGCGTACTTATTCTAAATGGAGAAACTGCCGAAATAGACGAAGACATCAAACAAGTTTCTCACGAAAAAATTATCATTCCCGGTGAGGGCAAGAGTGATTCGCTCAATGTCGCCATTGCTGCCGGCATTATTTTATCTGAGATAAACCAAAAAAGGAATTAGTGTGTTACAAAATAACCCGGAACCCGAAGAAAATTTCCCCTCGTTACGAATCTCCATTGCACTGATTTGGTTGGGTTATCTTTCATCTGCCATGATTATCAGCTTGCTAACTAAAGAAATTGCAAGCATCCACCTGATGATAGGCGAAATATTATTTGTAGCACCTTTATTCATTTATTTGATTCGGAAGAAGTACGACCTAAAACAAGTGTTTCGTCTAAAAATGGTAAGCCCACGTATTTTGTTGGCCAGCCTGGTTATGGCATTGGTTGTGCCCGTTTTGTTGGATGAAATTGACCGGATTATGGGCAGTTTTGTAAAGATGCCAGACGAATATGTAGAAATGATTACAAAGATATTTGTTGCAAAAAATTTTATGGATTGGGTTTACTTAATAACAGGAACAGTTATTTTAGCAAGTTTTCTCGAGGAGATGATTTTTAGAGGTATGTTACAAAAATCCTTTGAAAAAAAACTCGATCCCGGAACCGCCATATTTCTGTCTGCACTTTTGTTCGCCATTGTTCATCTAAGTATTTTGCTGCTACAAATTATGCTGGTGGGTTGCCTTTTTGGTTATCTTGCCTGGCGCAGTAAAAGCATACTTCCCGGCATCATTTTGCATGCCGTCAACAACTTCTATTCGTTAATTTTCACTAACTTTGATTTTGATATAAGTTGGTATAATTGGTATTCCCATGTGCACCCAACCGCAATTGCAATCGCAGCTTGCATTATATTTTACGCAATAAAGTGGTTTAATTCGCTCGTTCCGCTCCCTCAAAAGTCGAGCCAAACTTCAGAACTCACTTAGAACATTTTTTTCAAAAAAATGTCCCCAATTCCTAATTTTTTGTTTCCGCAAACATCTGGAGTTGCCCATACCTTTTATTTATAAATTTTAGACATCTTTGATTACTTCATCCTGATCTTGTTATAGCTTCATGAAAAAAATCCTTATTCTGAATGATGAACTTGGCACTCAAATGCAGATATACCTCGCGCTTTGCGATGCTTACAAAGTGGAGATTGCGGAAGACTTGGAATCCGTTATGTATTATTTACGGAAGATGAAACCTGAAATTTTTTTAGTAGACTACAAGCTTGAACAACTCAATTCTCACGGCAAAGATGGCATCGACCTTTTAAAGAAAATCAAAAAAAAATATAGTGATTTGAAAATAGTTTTGCTGATGGAAGCAGAACACAAAACCTTTGAAGAAAACGCTCATGCAAATGGTGCAGACGGCGTACTTTATAAACCCATCAAAAACCGCAACCTGATTACCAATGTAAACAAATTAGCTCAACTAAGATCATCCAAAGTATGTCCTTAATCCTTTTGTGCACACATCTTTGAAAAACATCCAAATCGGGATTAGGGGGAGGCCAGTATTTGCTTAGGCAGTACTGGCCGATTTTTTTGTCAGGAACTTTTCACTAATACCAATGTTGTGCCTGGCAAAAACTTCACTGTATTTTAAAAAATTAGTTTTAAGCGCAGTTATCGTTGAGTAATAACCGTATTCCAGAATAGACTTTCGTGATGCGAATTCCATGACGCCATGCAGCAACAAAAAAGCATCGGACGGACTGGGTTGCAGAACAATAAAATCTACATTTGGGTGGGCATTTCGGAATCGTTCAAACCCCAACTCAAACCGTGTTTTAGTTTCAATTCGTCGTGCTTGTTCGCTGATAAATCCCATACCCTTTTTTGAAATATTCGGACAAGTACCATCAAAAGTCGGTAGATAACTTTTGTTTTCTATATTCTCGATAGGAGCAGTTGGATTTATAATTACGATGAGTTTTGCGCCTTTTTCGATAGCAATATCCATGTGCGATACCTGCCCGATAGCGCCATCCACGTAATCTCTGCCTTTAATATGAAACGGTCGAAAAAACATGGGAATGGCCGCCGATGCTGCTACTGCTTTTGAAATCGGCACGGTATCATCGTCATCACCAAAAATCCAACGTTTGCCCGAATCCAAATCTGTCGCAGGAATATAGAGTTCCTTTTTCAGATTTCTAAAATCATTGGTTCTGCCCTCCGGGTAAAGCACTTTGGACATATACTTATCCAAATTCACCAGTGAAAAAATTCCCGGCGGGAGAAACTCCTGCATAATCGAAAGTAAATCCATCACGCTTGCATGATCGCGATTCCTCCATCCATACTTAATGAGACTTGGGAGTCGAAAAAAAAGCGGGGCAACGGCTTTTGCGAATTCGCTCAGGCGCAAATTGTAAATATCTTTACGACTGAAATTAAGGGGAGAGTTTTGGTTTTGGCCAATTGCATCGTACATTTCTTCGGCTTTGTAGCCGTTAGCAATCAAGGTAGAAATAATTGCTCCGGCACTGATCCCGACAAAAATGTCGAATCCATTTACACAAAAAGAATCTTCATAAAAATCGTCGAGCGCTTTTAAAGCGCCGATTTCAAACATCGACCCTGTAATACCGCCCCCTGCGAGGCACAAAGCTGTTCTAGTGGGTATTGCTGCCATCTACAAATACAACCCGCTTCCGTGGGATTTTATTCTCCGAATTCATCCAGATAATCAGCTAGCGAGGCTTTAACTACCTCAATTGCATGCTCCTGATCATACACACTTTCGATTGATGTTTTGGCTTCTTCACCGATTATATTTTTGTATGTTGAAAAGTAGTGCCGTAGGCGTTCAACTAAAATTTCCGGAATATCGGATAAACCCGATGCCTGTCCCCAAATGTTATCATTGTCCAGAACGGCGATAATTTTATCATCTGCCTCGCCATTGTCCACCATTTGAATGCCGCCGACAACCTTAGCCTGCAATAGAATTTCACCACGGTTAATGGGACGTTCGCTAAGTACGCAGATATCCAGTGGATCATTATCACCTCCGGTTGATGCAGGCGACAGTTTAGCGACTCTCTCGCCACAAAAGGTTCTGGGGACAAATCCGTATAAACTAGGCGGTTGGGAAGATGTACGTTGCGGCCGGTCTACGCGCATATAGCCGGTGATTTTATCCACTTCATATTTTACGGAATCGAAAGGAGTAATCTCAATATAGGCATTAACTTTTTGCGGAGCATGGTCGCCTATTTCAAGTCCGTGCCAGGGGTGCGGGCGCCATCTATAAAACGGTTTTGGGAAAGCCATAAATCTTCCTTAATTTAAAATTTCTAATTAACATCCTGTTAAAAACAAGCAAACGCCTGTTCGATAAAGCTAAGTTATAGATTCACGAACCCGGTTGTGCAGAAATCCAATAGTTACTTTGCAAGTTCAGCTTTCAAAAACTGGCCGGTGTAGGATTTCGGGTTTAGGG